>NZ_JBNPLJ010000002.1:0-154162 GCF_050313415.1 Collinsella sp. SGI.184
CATCGATAACGGGATACGCTTTCCGTTTCGGCGTCCGCGGGAAACTGCGTCCCGGAATCCACGCTCAGACCGGGATACGGTTTCCCGATGGGGCGGGTTTCGGAAAGCGTGTCCCGCTCTGGGGGCTCATTCCGGGATGGATTTTCCGCATGGGGGCTCATCTGGAAACTGCGTCCCGTTCTGTTGACTGATTCCGGGACGCAATTTCCGCTAGGACGGTGTTACGGAAGCTGCATCCCATTCTGAGGCTGCAATCTGGGATACACTTTCCGGAACGGCGTTCATGGGGAAACTGCGTCCCATTCATGCACCGTAGCCCGCCTTCCTCGGCAGACTCTGCAAACAAAAACCGGTTGGAACGAGAATTCCAACCGGCTGCGAAGCGAGATTATGTTGGGCCGTCTACGACCGTGCGCCTTCGAGGAAAAAGCGACGGCTAAAGTAGTTGTACCAGGTGACCAGGAACGTGGCGATGGCCTTCATGGCCTGGTAGCCGATGCTCAAAAACGTGACGCCCACAAACATGTACAGGTCGTTGAGGCCCAGACCGATCACCGACAGGATGGTAAAGATCGTGAACTCGCGCTTACGGCTCATGCCCTCGCGATGGTCGAACACGTACTTCATGCTGAGCCAGTAGTTAACCACGACGGACGTGGTAAACGAGACCGTCGTGCTCATCAAAAAGTCGAGGTGGAACAGCTCGACGAGCGCAATAAGCATGCCCCAGTCGACGCCAAAGGAGATAAGGCCCACGACAGCGAACTTGAGGAACTGCTTGGTATGAGGTTGTGCCAGCGCGTTACGCACGTAATCACATCCAATGCGTTGATGAATCGAGCAACGAGATACTTTAGAGCTTTTGCATGGCAAACGTAAGGTCTTTGGCAAGAACTATACGAACTCGCCAAATATTCAAGAGGTAATCTGCAAACGTTGCAAATCTACCCGTAAACGAGCAAGGCCCAGGCAACGCTGCGCTCGACGCGCGTCATCCGCAGGTCCCCGTAGTGCAACGAGGAGGCCGAGCTATTTGGTCTGCTCGCCCTCTAGGAAGATCTTTCGCGTTACAAAGTTGTAGACCATGACGAGTGCGGTAGCGCAAATCTTGGCGATATTGGCCTCGAGGCCCAGGCCGGCGTTGAGGGCAAGCACGATGCCGTCGTTGAGCGCCAGGCCAATAACGGATAGCACGACAAAGATGATGAACTCGCGGCGGCGGCTCATGCCCTCCTTGTGTGCAAACACGTACTTCATGCTCGCGACGTAGTTAAAGATGAGCGAGACGATAAAACCGCTGGTGTTGGCGATCAAGATGTTGAGGCCCAGGCCGTAGTGGAGCAGATTCATGATGCCAAAGTCGATGACGGTGGCAACGACGCCGACGACGCCAAACTTTATGATCTGCGCAAGGAGCTTTTGCATGGTACCTGCCTTAGGGTGGCGCCGGGGCGCCGCGGGGATGACAAACCCAGCAAGTTTAACCAATCCCCGCAGGCGGGGCTAGGCGCGCTCCTCGATAGCACCGTTTCTATATGCATCGAGGAGTTGGCGCAGGTCTTGGATCTGACTGCGAATCTTGACGCCGGTATCGGTGTCGCTCACCATGCGGCGCCGGTCGGCCTCGTCAAAGCGGTTGGTCTCGCTTTCGATGTCGACATTGCGGGTGAGCGCCTCGGCAACGCTGGTAAAGGCCTGGTGCGACTTGAGGCGGCATCCGCGCGAGCTCGAGATGAGCGTGTAACCGGCGATGCCCGTTTTGGGGTGGTAGGCGCGACAGAAACCGCCGTCGATGACCAGCAGCTTGCCCTCGGCGCGGATGGGCTGCTCGCCCTTGGTGGTCTTGACGGGCGTATGGCCGTTGATGATATGGCCCGTCGGCGAGCAAGCCATGGGGGCGACGCCAAACTCCCGCATGATGTCGTCGCAAACGGACGAGGACGTGGTGAGCGTGTAGTACGGGTCCATCGGCTCGACCCACGTGCTCTTGTCGGCAATGTAGGCGCGCTCGAAGGTGCGCACCACGCGTCCGCTGGCGGGTGAGTTAAAGCCGATCCACAGGTACCACATCCAGTCGAGGGCATCGCGGTCGCCGACGCGCCAGGCGCGGCGGGCGATATAGTCGCAAAAATCAAAATAATCGCGGCCGGCGTGCCAGGTACCCAGGCAGTTCATGCTGCTAAAGGTGCCGTCTTCGTTGAGCGGTACGCAGCCGTGGAACAGCAGATTGCCGTTGGCGACCTTATACATGGAGCCGTGGGTATAGAGGAAATCGATGTGGCGATGCAGATGATCGGCGGTGACAAATTCGGACACGAGCTTGTCGATGATGTGCTGCTCCTCGGGCGTGAGCGTGTAGGGGTCCGTTGGATCGACGGTGGGGAAGTCGTTGGTCGTGAGCGGCCACACGCTGCCGTCGGCGAGGGTGACCGTGCCGGTGTCGTGATCGACCTTGTCGAGCAGAAGACGGTCGGCCATGTCGAACTCGGGGTGGCGCTGGATAATCTGGCCCTCGAGCTTAAAGAGCAGAACGTTGATGGCTTTGATGAGCGGGCTGATGGGCTCGCCGGCGGTATAGGTGGCGTTGGCAAAGGCGACAAGCTCGCGCAGCGAGATGCCGTAGTCGTTCTCGAGAATCTCGTAGTTGTCGTAGCGCAGGTTGTTGCGTAGCACCGTGGCGATGCAGGCGGGCTCGCCGGCAGCGGCGCCCATCCACAACAGATCGTGATTGCCCCACTGAATATCGAGCGAATGATAGGTGAGCAGGCGGTCCATAATCTTGGCCGCGCCGCCGCCGCGGTCGAAGATGTCGCCCACCAAGTGCAGGTGGTCGACGGCGAGGCGCTTGATGAGTGAGGCGAGCGACTCGATAAAGTCGTCGGCGCTGGCGGTCTCCAAGATAGATTCGATAATGCGCTCGTGATAACGCACGCGGTAGTTGTTCTCGTCCGGATGCGTGTGCAGCAGCTCGTCGATGATGTAGGCGTAATCGCGCGGGATGGCCTTACGTACCTTGGAGCGGGTGTAGCGGCTCGAAAGCGAGCGGGCAACCACAATGAGCTGGTTGAGCATGGTCTTGTACCAGGTGGGCGAGTCCTCGTGCCGGCTGCGGACCAGATCGATCTTCTCGCGCGGGTAGTAGATGAGCGTGCACAGCTCGCCCTTTTCGTTAAAGGAGAGCGTGTCGCCAAAGATTTCGTCGACATGCTCGCGCACGACGCCCGAGCAGTTGTTGAGGATGTGCATAAAGGCTTCGTACTCGCCATGCACATCGCTCATAAAATGCTCGGTGCCCTTGGGCAGGTTGAGGATGGCCGAGAGGTTGATGATCTCGGTGAATGCGGATTGCTCGGTGGGGAACTGTCTCGACAGCAGGCGCAGATACTTGAAGTCTTGCGGATTGCGATCGAATGCGACCATGAAACACCTTCCGATGTGGTTGGTAAAACCGATAAACATCGTCAAACGTTTATCAGTATGCGCTGCTTTTGTTTCGATTGGGGTTAGGAGATTGAATTGTTGGCCGAACGGTTTGCTAAATCGATTTAGTCAAGGTAGATATGGCGGTTGAGTGGAGACGTAGGGTCGTTTTTGCAGGCGCATACCTCCGGGATCGCTAGAGATGATGACGGTAAAGATGTTCACTACCTTTGGTTCAATTTGGTAAATAACGGACATTTGTACCGTATTCACGCATGCTGTGCGATAATTTGCGCAGCAATGAGTAAGGAGCCTCATATGAGTGATTTTGTCCTGACCTGTGAATCCGCTGCCGATCGAACCCGTGAGTTCTTTGCGTCGCGCAATATTCCTGTCGTGTGTTTTCATTACGAGATCGACGATGTTGTCTATACGGACGATCTGTATCAGTCGATTACGCCGGACGAGTTTTTTGCTCAGATTGCCGCGGGCGCCATGCCCAAGACGTCTCAGGTGAGCGTGGGTGAGTACGAGGAGTTTTGGGAGCCGTTTGTTGCCGAGGGTAAAGACGTGCTGCACCTGACGTTGTCGTCGGGTATTTCGGGCACGTATGGATCGGCCTGCGTTGCGGCGCAGATGCTCGCGGATCGCTATCCCCAGGGCGGCAAGGTGCGCGTCATCGATTCGCTGGCGGCGTCTTCGGGCCTTGGCCTGCTGGCGGAATGTGCCGCCGACGTTCGCGATAGCGGCGCTTCGCTCGACGAGACGGCCGCTTGGATTGAGGAGCATAAACTCAACCTTCACCACTGGTTCTTCTCGACCGATCTGTCGAGCTACCTGCGCGGCGGTCGCATTTCGGCCGCGAGCGCGATCATCGGCACGGCACTCAAGATTTGCCCGCTTATGACGGTCGATTGCGAAGGTGAGCTGGCGCCGCGTGAGAAGATTCGCACCAAGAAGCGCGCGATTTCCGAGATGGCTAAGACCATGATGGCACACGTGCAGGGCGGTGCGGATTATTCGGGTAAGTGCATCATGTCGCACTCGGCGTGTCGCGAGGATGCCGAGGCAGTTGCGGCGCTGATCGAGGAACAGGTTCCGCAGCTTAAAGGCAAGATTGAGATTAATGACATCGGTGCTCTGATTGGCTCGCATACCGGACCTGGTACGGTGGCGCTCTTCTTTATGGGCGACAAGCGCGTGGACTAACGTTTGTGGGCTGGCTGACGGTTTTAACGGCTACGCCTGTCCTCCTGACATTTGATAGCAGAAAAAGGCCCGTCCCGTTGTTTGCGGGGCGGGCCTTGCTGTTGCGGCTAGCGTTTCTTTCCGCGGAAGAAGAAACCGTGTAGCGAGGGCTTGAGTCCGCGGTTGGCACGACGCTCCTCGATATGATCGTGGATCGAGGCGACGCGTTCGATGACCTCGTCGGGAATCGGCACGTCGGGATTCATGTTCTCGACCTGGCTGACCTCGGCGGCGGCGACCTGGTCGATAATGGGCACATCGTCGCGCGAGATGACAGGCGTGGCGTCTTCCTTCATCTTGCGGTAGCGCTCCATCATGTCGGTTTGCAGCTGCTGGGCCGAAGGCGGCGTCCAGATGATAGCGTTGGCGCCGGCGGCGATGGTTTCACGGATGCTCTCGGGCGTCTTGCCACCCGGTGCGATGAGCGGCAGGCTGGGATAGTGCTCTCGCAGCTCGCGTAGGACCTGGGGTGTGTTTTTGCCGGCGGCGATGTTGAGGATCTTGGCCCCGGCGCGCACCTTGGCGTGGGCATCGTCATCGCAGCGAACGACCGTGGCGATGACGGGGATGTCGGCGATGTTGGTGATGTGCTCGACCATCTCGGCGGTAGCGGGGGAGTTGACCACGCAGCCCGCCGCGCCTTGCATCTCGGAGACGGCCGCCATCTGCACGGAGCGCTTACCGGTGGTGGTACCGCCGCCAACGCCCACAAAGACCGGGCACTCGGCAACAGTCAGCAGCGCCTGCGTAATGGCGGGCTGCGGCGTGAAGGGGTAGACGGCAAACACGGCGTCGGCATTGGAGTTGCGGATGACCGCCACGTCGGTGGTGTAGATGAGCGATTTGATGCGGCGTCCAAAGAGCGTAAAGCCGCTGGCCTCCTCGATCTCATCGGGCATGCGGAGGGCCGCCTTGCGCAGGCGCCCATCGATGGGCAGCGGCTCCATGGGCAAAAGGCCGCTGGGGGTTACGGCCACCTGGGGCTCGGTAAATTCGTCCGCAAGCTCAACCTCTGAGAAATCGACCGAGGCGACGATGTCCTCGTGAACCTCGGCGGGAACATCGATGGGGGCGTGGTCGTTCGTCGCGGCGGGCGTGTCGAAGGAGCTGGTGGCGACAAAAGCGTCAACACGCTCGTTCAAATCGTTGAGAGAATCCATTGCGGTCCGTTTCTATAATGTGCGGTCGGCAGCGTGCGACCGGCGCTACGTTGCTAAAACGTTTGACGAGTTGATTTTTCCCCGCCGCGCTATCCGTTAGACCGAAGGGCCGCGAACGTGAAGGAGCTGTGGTGGCGGGAATCGAGGTGCTATCTTGGATGTCCCGTATACAAAAGAGAGGTGACGCGGTATGGAAATCTCGACATTATTGGGCTCGATTGGCCTATGCGTGGGCGCAATCGTAGCCGCCGCGGTCATCTACTTTGTGGTTACGGCCATTAAGAGCAAAAAGGCCGAGCGCAAGGAACGCGAGGCACTTAAGCGGCACCGTGACCAGCAGGACAGGCGCGCACGGAGATAGCTTGTTGAGTTGGTCCGTGCACTAACTGCGTTTTCGGATCAGAGCGATGTAGAAGCCCTCAAAGTCGCGGCTGGGCGGGATGGTCAGCGTGCCGGGCATGCCGTTGGCGACGGTCGAGACGTGGCCGGTGGCGATGGCCTCGGTGAGGGCGTTGCTCTCGACGCGTGGCTCTTCGCCAGCTTCCTGAGCACGGCGCGTTTCGCTTTCGCTCGGCGTGCCGTCGAGGGGGATGAGCTCGCAGTCCATGTGTTTGTCGAGGGCCTCTTGCAGGGCGTCCTCGTTTTCCTGCGGCATGATCGAACAAGTGGAATAGACGAGCGTGCCGCCTGGCTTGAGGGCGCCCATGGCGCGGTCCAGAAGCGCGCGCTGCGAGCGGGCGCACTTGCAGAGCAGCTGCTCGGTCAGGCCGCGCAGGCTTTTCTCGTTGCCGCTGATGACGGTGCCCGTGCCGGTGCAGGGGGCGTCGAGCAGGATGCGGTCAAAGCGAAAGAACTCGTCAAGCTCACGTGCGTCGATGCGCATGACGGGCACGTTTTTGGCGCCCTGGCGGCCCAAGTTGGCCTCGAGCTTTTCGGCGCGGGGAATGCTCATCTCGCAGGCGGTGAGGTGCGCCTGTCCCCGGGTAAGGGCGGCGATCTGCGTCGTCTTGCCGCCGGGGGCCGCGCACATGTCCAGGATATCCTCGCCGGCCTGAGCGCCCAGCACCAAAGGAGGCATCATGGACGACAGGCTCTGCAGATAGATTTTGCCGTTGCGGTAGATGTCGAGATCCCACAGATCGGATACCTGGGCCTCGGGCAGGATGAAAGCGTCCGGGTACCAGGCAACGGTTTGGTGGGCGATGCCGGCTGCGTCGAGCGCGGCGGCGATGTCCTCGGCGGTCGCCTTGAGCGTGTTGGCGCGCAGCGTGACCGGGCGTGTCGCCGCGGCGCCAAAGCCCTCGATCATGAGCTCGGCATCGGCAGGCGCATAGGCGCCGGCGACCGTGTCGACCATAAAGCGCGGCAGGTCGGCGGCGGAGTGTTGGGCGGCAAGCTGGTCGGAAAGCTCGGTAGCGGCAAACTGCCTGAGCTTGAGCTCGGGCTTAACCTGCTTTTTCTGCTTACGACGACGCGGCTTGGACATCCGTCTTTCCTTCCCATTCCATTAAAAGTAGTCAATTTGGGACGGGGCTATTTTAGCTGCCCGTCCGTTTCGGCAGGCGTTGCAGTTAAATTTGGGACGGGGTAGCTAAAATAGCCCCGTCCCAAATTGACTAGTCTGCCTTGGCGTTTGTCTAGTACTGGCTCTCGTGCTTGCTAAAGAAGTCGAAGCGCGGGGGCAGCGGCTTTACGCGGTGCTCGCCGGGCTTCTCGCCCAGGCTCTCCACAAACTCATCCGTGGAGGCAAAGATGTTATCCCAGCTAAAGAAGGCGACCGGGTCAACGTCGAAGTACTCGCAGATGAGCTCGCAGCCGGCCGGCACAATACCGTGCATGAGCACGGTCGCCACGCGCAGCTCGGTAAAGGCGTCGACCAGCGCCTGCGTCATTGCGGCGTTTGCCTCGCTACCCTCGAGCTTGTTGGCAGCCTTGGAGGCATCGCTCCAGCGCTTGTTGGCGGCACGCAGGTAGTCGTCGCACACGGCGAGCGCGCGGTGCGTCTCGAACTTGTACATGGCCTGCTCAAAAGCGAGAGCTGCCTGCTGGGCGGCTTCGACAACGGTGGCGGAGGCGGCGCCGGCGGGGATGCAGCCGTTGCGGTAGGGGCTCTCGTCGCCCTCCTTGACGGCGACGCCGTAGAAGCAGCTGCGGGCCAGGCGGTTGAACACGCCGGTCAAAAGCGCGCTCTCCTTAAGGGCCGGGTCGATAACGCGCTTGTCGTCGCAGGCGCGCACCTCGTTGCCGTCCTTGTCCTTGCCGGTCACGCGTGTGTCATATGCCTTGGGGCTAAAGCTCACCGGCTTCTCGGACAGGCCGAGCGACAGCCAATGCGCGCGCATCTGCTCGCAGGTGTAGTGGTTGAGCAGGTCGTCTGCCGGCGGGGGAGGCGTCTGCGAGGACGAGCTGGCCTTTTTGCCCATGTAGAGCAGGTGATAGCAGGCGCTGACGGTGCTCTGCGTGAGGTTCCAGCCCAAGGCCTCCCACATGGCGGTCTGCGCGATGCAGTAGAAGTAGATGTTGTCCTGACCGATAAACTGGTAGATCTGTGCGTCATCCGAGCACCACCAGTCGCGCCAGTCGAGCGAGCTGTGCTGGTAGGTGGGCGCGGGGACCTGCGTGGAATCGGCGGCGGGCTCGCCCATAAGGGCGGCATCCTGGGCGGCGACACCTTCGGTCACGCCGGCGGCGCGGGCGTCGCGGGCGAGCACGGTGCGGGTGTAGCTGATGGGCGCCCACAGGCTCTCGGGCCAGCACCAGCAGGTGACGTCGGTCACGCCATCGACCTCGGGCACCGGAACGCCCCAGTCGATGTTGCCGGTGATGCGGAAGGGCACGAGCGCCTTGCCGCTACGGAAGCGCACGCCACCGTTGGTGAGCACCGCGTGGGCGTCGTCGCGCTCCTTCCAGCTGGGGAAGGTGACGGTAAAACTGCTCTTGTTGCCCTCGGGCTCCAGCACGGTGTGCTCGGGGAGCTGGTCCTCGACGGCGTCGAAGGCCTCGCGGAACTTGTTCTGGATGTAGAGCTGTGCCGGCAGCAGCCACTCCTCCATGGTCTTGGAGACCACGGAGCGAACCTGTGGGTTCTGGGCGAGCTTGGCAGTATAGGTCTTCATAAAGTCGAGGTAGGCCGGCAGGTCGAAGTAAAGGTTGTCGACCGGGCGCAGCTCGGGCACCTCGCCGGTGAGCTGGCTCTTGGGTGCGATGAGCTCCTCGGGCTCAAACTGGTGGCCCAGGTCGCACTCGTCGGCATAAGCCTTCTCGGACTTGCAGCCTTGGATGGGGCAGCGGCCGATGACCTGGCGACCGTTGAGGAACGTGCCGGCCTTGGCGTCGTAGAACTGCAGGGTAGAGCGCTTGGAGATGGTGCCCTGCTCGTGCAGGCGCTCGATAATCTCGGCGGTCACCTTGTTGTGAATCTGCGCAGCCGGCTCAAGGCCCGAGCCGCCGTAGATGTCGCAGCTGATGTTGTAGTTGTTGAGGGTCGCGGCCTGACGAGAGTGATTGGACTCGACATACTCGCTAATGGACTTATCGTAGCCCTCGTTCTCCTTGAGCTTGCGGTAGCTCTCCATGATGGGCGAGCCGTAGCAGTCGGTGCCAGAGGTGAAGATGACGTTCTCGCGGCCCAGGCGGTCGCGCAGGAAGCGGGCGAAGAAGTCGGCCGGAACAAAGACGCCGCCAACGTGGCCAAAGTGAAGGCCCTTGTTGCCATAGGGCTCGCCGGCGGTAACGATGGCGCGGCGAGGCCAGCTGGGACGGTCGTTCATGGAGTATTTGGATGCCATGGGACTCCTTCGCATATGGTAAGAGCGTGGCCGGGCGCAAGGCCTGGCGACGCGGTGGTCAATTCGTGCATATCGTTCGACATTATCGCACATGCGGGCGGGTGCGTGGCAGGGGCGCTATCCTAAGATGCTATGAATGAGATTTCCAACATACATGCGTTTGAAGACGAGGATTTCCTGCACGCTTGCTTTGTGTGGGGGATTGCCGTGCTTGGTGCATTTGCCGTGTGCCTGGTGCCGGTGTTTGTGCTGCTGGGCGGGCCCGCGGACTTGGATGCGGCTGACGCGGGTGGCTGGATGGCTGTCTTGGGCTGGATAGGTGGCTTGGCTGCGGTTTCGGCGGCGTCATTTGCCGTGCACGAGTTGGTGCACGGCGTGTTCTTTAAGCTGCTGGCTCCTGCGGGCGCACAGGTGACCTTTGGGGCGAACCTCGAGACGTGCATGATCTATGCCTGCGCCGAGGGCGTTGTGTATTCGCGCCGGCGGTACGTGGCAGTTTGTCTGGCGCCGACGGTTGTCGTGACGACAGCGTTTACCCTGGGGTTTGCGTTTTCGGGCTATCCGCTGCTGTGTTACCTGGCAGCCGGCTTGCATTTGTCGGGCTGTGTGGGCGACTGGTACTACGTGCGGACCATTTTGCGCGACCGCCGCATTGTCGCCTGCGAAGATACGTCCTTTGGCGTGCGCTTTTTTGGTCAGTAGTCTTTTTGGGACGGGGCTATTTTGACTACTTTCCTGTTGATGCAGGTATTTGGAACTGCTTGACGTCAAAAGTAGTCAAAATAGCCCCGTCCCAAAAAGACTACCCTGGGCAAAGATTGGGAGGAGATGTCCATGAAGCCGTTGCTGTTGCACGCCTGCTGTGCGCCGTGCTCGCTCGAGCCGGTTCGTCTGCTGCGTGAGGAGGGGTTTGAGCCCACGATTTGCTGGACCAACCCCAATATTCAGCCGCGCGATGAATGGCAGCGCCGTTTGGACGAGCTGCGCCGGTGGTGTGCCGATGGCGACATCGAGCTCATCGAGGCGGGGGAGGACCACGAGCGCTGGGAGGCCGGCGTGGCCCCGCTGGGCGCCGATCGACCCCGTCGCTGTCGCGCGTGCTATGCCCTGCGTCTTGCCGAGGCATGCCGTGTGGCCCAGGAGCGCGGGCTTGAGTTTGTGGGCACGACGCTCGCCGTCTCGCCGTATCAGTTGTTCGACACCTGCAATGACGTGCTTGAGCGCTTGGCGGCGGCACATGGTCTCACCCCGGTCATTCGCGATTTTCGCCCGTATTATCCCGAGGCGACGCGTCGTTCGCGCGAGCTGGGCATGTATCGGCAGAATTATTGCGGCTGCCGATTCTCGGCCGTCGAGGCGGCCATGGACCGCGCCCGCATCCGCGACGAGCGCAAAGCCGCCAAAAAGTAGTTCTTTTGGGCTGGTAGCCTGCTAGGATGTAGAGCGGATTTTAGCTATATAAGGAGTATTCGACGTGTCTATGCGTACCGATGATTTTGACTACAACCTTCCTGAGGAACTGATTGCCCAGGCTCCTGCTGAGCCGCGTGACTCCTGCCGCCTGCTGGTGGTGGATCGCAAGGGCTCCCAGGCGGGAACGCCGCTGGAGCATGGCGGCACCGTCGAGCACCGCATCTTCCGCGACATCATCGACTATATCGAGCCGGGTGACGTGCTCGTCATCAACCAGACGCGCGTGATGCCGGCCCGTCTTATCGGTCGCAAGGCCGGCTCGGGCGGCGTGGTCGAAACGCTGCTGCTCAAGCGCCGCGAGGACGTGGATCCTCTGGGTCACGTTTGGGAGTGCCTGGTCAAGCCGGGCAAGCGCCTAAAGCCCGGCGCTCAAATTGAGTATTGCGCCGGTGGCGCCCATGCGCCCGAGGGCGCGCCCGTGGTGCTGACGGCCGAGGTCGTCGACTTTGTCACCGATAGCCGCGGCGGCCGCCTGGTGCGTTTTGAGCCAGCCGGTTGCAATGCCGCCGGCGACCCGCGCACGCTCGATGAGGCCATCCATGCTGCCGGCCACGTGCCGCTGCCGCCCTACATTACCGATTACGAGGGCGATCCCGAGAAGTACCAGACCGTCTACGCCATGAAGGAGGAGCACTCAGCTGCCGCTCCCACGGCGGGCCTGCACTTTACTCCCGAGCTCATGGCCGCTATCGAGGCCAAGGGTGCGAAGTTTGCCGCCGTCGAGCTCGAGGTGGGCATCGATACCTTCCGTCTGGTGGAGGAGGACGACCCCACGCAGCACGTGATGCACACCGAGCGCTATCACGTGTCGCAGGAGGTTGTCGACGCCGTGCATAAGGCTAAGGCCGAGGGGCATCGCGTGATTGCTGTCGGTACCACCGCAGTCCGCTCGCTCGAGAGTGCGTTTGACGCGGACGCGCCGGTGTCCGATCCGGCTGTGACGGCGCGCTATTTTGAGGGCCGTGAGGACGGGGCCGACACGCTCGGCCGTGGTGACATCGTGGCGCGCGAGAACGCGACAACGCAGCTCTACCTCATGCCCGGCTCGACCTATCACGTGGTCGACGCGCTGATCACCAACTTCCATGTTCCGCGCTCCACACTCATGATGCTCGTGAGCGCACTTGCTAGCCGCGACCAGATCATGGATGCCTATGCCGTCGCTATCGAGCAGCGCTACCGCTTCTTCAGCTTTGGCGACGCCATGCTCATTTGTTAGTTACGCGGTTCTACGAACCGCGTAACTGCTCGACGCTGCGCGGGCCGCATTTGGACAATCTGACGTTCAACTTCAAGGGCGCGACCAGAAGGTCAGCGCCCTTTCGTTTCACGTCACCTTGCCTCAAATGCGACCCGCTCGCTGTCGCTGGCAAAACATCGGCATTTCTTTGGTTGTCAAGAGATTGCCGTTCTGGCGGGTTTTCGCTGACTTCGCCAAATCATTGGCGTTGCCGTGGTTCAACCTGCCAAAAAGGGACAGGTTTATTTTGGCAGGTTTTATCTGGGCAAACGTTGTTGGTGCAATGGGGACTGCTTTATATGCACCAAGTTGGTGCAAAGTAGCCTGGCCCCTTTGCACCAATCAAAACGTTGCGGTGAGTGTTTTTTGGCAGCTGGTTTACTTGCTCGCGAACAGCCAGATCAGGACGATCACGAGGATTACGGCAACAATGCAGACGATTGCGCCGGTGAATTTGACGCGTGAGTCGCGGGTGCGCTCGCGCACGTCGTTCTCGGCGGCTTCGAGCTGAGCCACTTCGCGCTCGGTTTCGGCACGCTCGTCCTTATCGCGAGCCAGGGAGCCCGCGAGCGATTCGGTGATCTCGGGATGGTTGTGCACCTCGGTCGCCTGCTCGATGATCGACTGCGCATGCGCGACGTCCGCCTGGGCATTGGCGATAGCCTGCTCTTGCTCTTGACGCGCTTTGTCCTCGGTGACGATCTTCTCGCGTAATTCGCGCTGGCGCGTTGCAGCGGCCGCCTTTGCGGTCTGCAGCTCGTCGCGCGCGGCATCGGCCTCGGCCGTCACGGCCTGATGGGCGCGTTTGGCGTCGGCGATGGGGGCTTGCGCCTGCTCGACGGCGTGCTCGGCGGCTGCGAGCGAGTGCTC
Source organism: Collinsella sp. SGI.184 (assembly GCF_050313415.1). Taxonomy (NCBI): domain Bacteria; kingdom Bacillati; phylum Actinomycetota; class Coriobacteriia; order Coriobacteriales; family Coriobacteriaceae; genus Collinsella; species Collinsella sp. SGI.184. The sequence continues at coordinate 13,200 of NZ_JBNPLJ010000002.1, forward strand.
AAGATCGGCGGTGATGCGCGGGACATCTTCCTCGGCTTTACGCAGGGCATCAGCCGTGTCGGAGATCTGCATCGAAAGCTCGCTGGTGCGCACCGTATAGTTGGCGGGATTTGCCGAGGGATTGCGCTGCAGCTCGGCATACTCGCGGCGCAACGTTTCGAGTTGAGCACGCGTGGCGTCGACGGTTTGCTGCGCTGCGGCAACGCCGGCGTCGCGCTCGGCCTGTACCTTGTCGCGGATGCGCTTGGAATCTTCGAGACGTCGTACGAGGCGGTTACCGGTCTCGCGCGAGCTGGCTTCGCGCGCTTCGACGGCATCGAGTGCGGCTTTGAGACGCCGCTCGGTGGCGTCGTCCTCTTCTTTTATTTGTTCGAGCTGCGCTTTGAGCTCTGTTGTCTTGGCGGCATGGGCGTCGCGGCCGATTTCTGCCGCCGCGGCGGCCTTTTGTGCCGTGTCGATAGCGTGGCGCTGCTCGGCGACGATTTGGTCGTAGCGGCCTGCGATATCCTGGCGCGTCTCGAGCTCCTCGCCTTGATCGGCGATGCGCTGATCAAGTTCGGCCAGATGGGCACGAGCATCCGCGAGCGCCTTCTTTGCGGCGTTCATCTCGCGCATGGCAGAGGCGCCCTGGGCGATAAAAGTGCCTACGGCGTTTGCTGTATTTGAGACGGCGGTTCCCAGATCGCGGCTGGCTGCAGGGGCGTGTGGAGCGGTCGGGTGACCGGCGTCGGCCGTACCCGCATCGGGCGCCTGCGACGTGGCGATATTGCCGGTGCCACCCTCGATCACGGAAAAGCCGGCAGTGTGCGGGTCGACTGCATCTGCGCCAATTGTAGGGTGCTCGAGCTGTAAGAACGAAGGTACGGTGCTGCCTTGGTCGGCAACGGGGGTCTCGCCAGGCACGAAGGTCGATGCGGCCTCGGCGGCCTTCTCTTCTTCGGCGTCCACATCGGCGTCGGCCACGGCGTCTTTCATCGCTTTGACGGCATCCATCATGGAGTCCATGACGGCATCGAGCTCTTCTTCCGAAGACACCTCGATGGGGCCTGCCGCCTGTGACGCGGGGTCCGCGTCGGGCTCGGCGTCGTTCGACTCCGGTTGCTCGCCTTCGTCATGCTCGACGGTATCGCCTGTGTCTGTTGCCTTATCCGCACCGGCGTGCGCATCTTCGGCGGATGCATCGACGGAAGCGGCGACGCAGGTAGGAGTGCTGCAGCCGTCGGCGGCGTCTGCGGAATCATCAATATGCTGCTGAGTCTGGGGGTCCAGCTCGTCTGTCATAGGCATGTGCTCCTCATCGTTGATTGTCACCCTATGATAAAGTCTCGCGCCGGCATCCCGCGCGCCGCAGCAAAGTTTCAAAACGTGTTCGATGGCTCGCTTGGATAGCAAAAATTTGGCCGCTCTATTCAGTTTGCGCTTGACATTCCCTTCTCCGAAAGACGTTATGCCGTTCACCTGCCGCGGTCTTTATAATGGTTTGCGTATGAACCGCAACCAAGGAGTTCCAGTTTATGGACCAGAGCCTATTTAAATTCGACCTGATCGCTGAGGATCCGACGACGCATGCGCGTGCCGGCGTGCTGCACACCCCGCACGGCGACATCGAGACGCCGATCTTTATGCCCGTGGGCACCAAGGCAAACGTCAAGGGCATTCCTACCGAGACTGTCAAGCAGCTCGGCGCCCAGATCGTGCTCGCCAATACCTATCACCTGTCCATGCGTCCCGGCGAGGACACCATCGCCGAGTTGGGTGGTCTGCACAAGTTTATGAACTGGCATGGCCCCATCCTCACTGATTCCGGCGGTTTCCAGGTGTTCAGCCACAACGACGCCGTCAAGCTCACCGACGAGGGCGTGCGCTTTATCGTCAACGACTACGACGGCCGCCACGTGTTCTGGACGCCCGAGGACAACATGGAAATCGCCATGAAGCTCGGCTCTGACATCTGCATGCAGCTCGACCAGTGCCCGGGCTATCCCGCCACGCGCGCCTACGTTGAGCGCGCCGTTGAGCTGTCGAGCATGTGGGCCGAGCGCTGCTATAAAGCTCATACCCGCGACGACCAGGCGCTCTTTGGCATCGTTCAGGGTGGCATGCATCTGGACCTGCGCCTGCGTTCGCTGCGCCATCTGGAGGAGTGCGGTGACTTCCCCGGTTACGGCATTGGTGGCTACTCGGTGGGCGAGGACCACGAGACCATGTTTGAGACGCTGGCACCGCTCGCGAGCGAGTACATGCCCAAACATAAGCCGCGCTACCTGATGGGCGTCGGCAATCCGACGACGCTCGTGCGTGGTGTAGGCGTGGGCATCGACATGTTCGACTGCGTGCTGCCGACGCGCACCGGCCGCATGGGGACGGCGTTTTCGAGCGAGGGTCGCCTTAACTTCCGCAATGCCCGCTTTGCGCACGACGACGGCCCCATCGATCCTACCTGTACCTGCCCGGTGTGCACGGGCGGTTACAGCCGTGCGCTCATTCGCCACATGGTCACGCAGAAGGAGATGCTCGGCGGCATTTTGCTTTCGATGCACAACATCTACTACCTGCTCAACCTTATGCAGCGTGCCCGCCAGGCCATTATCGAGGGCCGTTACGGTGCGTTCGTGAGCGACTGGATGAACAGCCCCGCGGCAGTGGATTACTAAGAGCTGCGGGTGCGCTTACGGGGGCGCTCGCGCGGTGTCGAGGCTACGTGCCAATCGACCGTGCGTAGCCGGCGCCGGGCATCGCATGCGTCGGCATCGGTTGCACGACCTCTGACCGATGCCTTGCAAGCGCTTGATGCATCGTGGGTACCATACCGAATGGTTGATGTTCGGGCGGGTGTTTGACGCATGGCGTCGACCCCGCTCGTTTCTATTTTCGATAGGAGTATCCCATGATTAAGAATGAGAACGTCGAGGGCGAGCCGGCCTACGACGAGACGTACCGACGCGGCCCCGTGGTTATGCGCGGCCCTATGATTCCTAAGGACAACACCTACGCCAACCTGCTGGCGCCCGAGGACTCGACTGACTGGTTGCACGCCGACCCGTGGCGTGTGCTGCGCATTCAGGCCGAGTTTGTCGATGGCTTCGGCGCGCTTGCCGAGCTCGGGCCCGCGGTGACCATCTTCGGCAGTGCCCGCACGCCCAAGACCGATCCGCTCTACAAGGCGGCGCGCACGGTCGGCCGCAAGATCGCGCAGCGCGGCGTGGCGGTTATCACCGGCGGTGGTCCTGGCATTATGGAGGCGGCCAACAGGGGAGCGGCGAGCGCCAACGGCAAGTCGGTCGGCTTGGGTATTGAGCTTCCGCACGAGCATGGGCTCAACAAATACGTGAACCTCGGCATGGACTTCCGTTACTTCTTTGTGCGCAAGACCATGTTTGTCAAATACAGCTCGGGCGCCATCGTGTTTCCCGGTGGTTTTGGTACGCTCGACGAGATGTTTGAGGTGCTCACGCTGGTGCAGACGCACAAGGTCAAGCGCATGCCGCTTGTTTTGGTGGGCAGCGAATACTGGCAGGGCCTGTTCGACTGGCTCAACGGCCCGGTGATGGATGCCGGCATGATCAGCCCACTCGATCCAGACCTCGTCCACATCACCGATGACCTCAACGAGGCCGTCGATATTGTCCTGAGCGGGCTGATGTAGGGCGAGCGTGCCTGTCGTTGTGGAATGTGAACGGCAGACTGATGCTATTTAACATCAGCCTGCCATCTAAACGGGGTATACTGATGCAAAAGACGAGGGCGAGGAGGTCGCATATGTCTACTGCAGCGGTTAAGCCTACGACGGTTCGCATCGAAGAGGGGCTCAAGGAACAGGCGACTGAGTTCTTGGATACGGTTGGTCTGAGTCTCAATTCGTATCTCAACCTTGCTGTCCGGCAGCTGGTAAATCAACGAAAGATTCCTTTTGAGATCGTAGGAAGGGCGGAGGTGCCCAATGAGGCGACGAGGCGCGCCATGGTGATTGCCGAGGCTCATGAGTTGGGGATTTTGCCGGACGACAGCCCGTCATTCAATAACGCCGATGAGCTTATATCGTTCCTCGATGAGGGCTAGCGATGTTTGAGATTAAAGTCGAGGCTCAGTTTAAGGCGGATTACAAACGGACGATGCGCGTCCATCCGCAGCTAAAAACCGAGTTTAAGGCGGCAGTTGCAGAGCTTGCGGCTCACGGCTCGCTTCCCGCGGAATATGGCGCCCACGAGCTTTCAAACCCGGGTGGCAACTACAACGGCCACATCGATTTCCATCTATCCGATGGCTTGGTCGATGTGGTCGTTCTCTACTTGCCGCATAAGACTAATCCGGTGATCAGACTGGTCAGAATGGGCTCACATGATGAGCTATTCCAGGGCCCACAGGGCTGAGTGCCCGTTTTTAAGTTGCGGTGGAATAGGGATTGATTTGCGGTTGATAAGCCAAAAACAGTCCCTATTCCACCGCAAGTGGTAAAGGTGCCCCTAGTGGATGGGCTGGTAGCGGGGACAGTAGCTGATGGCGATGGCGTCGACGCCTACGTGGGTGGCGATGGTGCAGCCGATGGGGCCGGTGCCGGCGTCTACGTAGTTCTGGCCTGCGAGCGCTTGGTTGACGAGCTCCTGCTCCTCGGCGGCGCCGGTCGTGAGCACACGTACGCTGGAGCCCGGGTGCTCGGCCAAAAATGCGAGGCAATCTGCCATGGTGTTGGTGACGATGCGCTTGGCGCCACGACCCTTTTTGATCGCCTTGATCTCGCCCGATTTCCACTCCGGCGAAACGGCCAGGCGAATATTGAGCATCTGCGTGAGCTGGCCGGCGAGCTTGGGCGCGCGGCCGTTCTTAACGAGGTTCTCGAGCGTGCGGGGAATCAGCAGCAGATGGGCGTCGGGCAGCGTCGCGCGGATCTGCGCTTCGGTCTCGTCCAGGCTGCGGCCGTCCTCACGCATGGCTAGCGCGTACTCCACCAGCAGGCCCTCGGCACCCGAGCCGGTGCGCGAATCGATGCAGCGCACGTCGAGCTCGTGCGCTTCGGCCGTCAGGCTGGCGTTGGCATAGCAGGCGGACCACTCACTGCACAGTGAGATAAAGATGGCGCTATCGTGGCCGTCGGCGCGCACGCGGTCAAAGAGTGCCTTGAACTCGCCGGCGCTTGGCTGCGAGGTGTGCGGCAGCTGTTCGGATCCGGCCATGCGGGCGACGTATTCCTCGGCGGTAATCTGCACCTGGTCGAGCAGGTCTTCGCCTTCGATAATCACATGAAGTGGAATCACGTAAATGCCGAGCTCTTGGGCGCGGGCGGGGGAGATGTCCGACGTGGAGTCGGTTATGATGGCAAAAGACATAATTGCACCTTTCGTTGGGGCGCGACGGCGCCGCCTTCTGAGAGCAAAGTGCGACAAGTATAGTAGAGTCGCTCTACATTGCTAGGTTCAATTGTTGAATAGTCAACAGTTTGAAGTGTCGGTGTGGAAATCTTCAACTGGGGAAGAGGGATGTCGATGGAGGCACTGGAGATATGCAAGCGGCCGGTCGTGCTGTTTGATTTTGACGGCACGGTGGCCGATACGGGCCGGGCGGTGATGACCTCGACGCGTAAAGCGCTGGCTGCGCGCGGGTTTTCTGAGGCGCAGATGGGTGACCTGCGCCGCATGATCGGGCCTCCGTTGTGGAAGAGCTTCCACGACTTTTACGGCTTCTCGCGCGAGGAGTCGCTTGTGGTGGCCGACGAGTACCGTGCCTTTTTTGATGAGCTGGGACCGGAAGAGTACCCCGTGTTCGATGGAATCCCCGAACTGCTCGATGGCCTGGCCGCCCAGGGGCATCACTTGGCCGTGGCGACGTCGCGCATGGAGGCAAAGTGCATCGACATGGTGGGCGAGCTGGGGCTTTCGCAGTTTGAGGCGGTGGTCGGTATGAATCCGCCGCAGGGGCGCGAGACCAAGGCCGATTCGGTTCGCGATGCCCTGGCGGCGCTCGGCGCGACGGCGGACGATGCCGTGATGATCGGCGACCGCTTTAACGATGTGGAGGGCGCGCACGCAAGGGGCGTGCCGTGCATTGGCATCTATTCGGGCGCGGCGGTGCCGGGCGAGCACGAGGCGGCGGGTGCCGATGCAGTGGTGCACTCGGTGGCCGAGCTTGCTAAACTTTTCGCCATCTAATGACGTTATGCGAGGGGCGGGTGTGGCCGTCGCTCATTGGTAAGGAGGTCGTCCATGAATCAGGTGGAACAGAGCGTTACCGAGTATGTCGACGAGATCTGGGAAGATGTCGTTGCCGATATCGAGCAGCTGGTGAGCTATCCGTCCATGGCCGTTGCTGCCCATGCGGAGCCCGGTGCGCCGTTTGGCCGCCCGGTCCGTGATGCGCTCGATTGTGCGCTCGGCATTGCGCAAAAGCTCGGCTACCAGACGAGCGACGACGAGGGCTATGTGGGCATCGCCGACATTCCCGGCCGCGGCGATAAGCAGCTTGCGACCATCTGCCATGTGGATGTGGTGCCCGCCGGTCCCGGTTGGAACACCGACCCGTTTGCGATGGAGCGCCGCGAGGGCTGGCTGCTCGGTCGTGGCGTGATCGACGACAAGGGCCCGGCCGTGTTGTCGCTCTACGCCGGTGCCTACCTGATCAAGCACGGCATTGTGCCGCGCTATACCTTCCGCGCGCTGCTGGGCTGCGATGAGGAAGTGGGCATGTCCGACGTTCACCATTATCTGGAGAACCACGCAGACCCCGACTTTTTGTTTACGCCCGATGCCGAGTTCCCGGTCTGCAATGCCGAGAAGGGCCAGTTTGGGGCGACGTTTGTGAGCTCCAAGATTGACGGCGGGCGCATCGTATCATGGAGCGGTGCCGAGGCGAGCAACGCCATTCCGTCGCAGTCTATCTGCGAGCTCGCGATTGCCGCCGATGAGCTGCCGGCGCCCGTTGAGAACGCCGACCGCCTGGAGATCACGGCGCTCGATAACGGGCATGCGCGGATTTTCGCCCACGGTATTGGCGGTCACGCTTCGATGCCCGAGGGAACGATCAATGCCGTCGGCCTCATCGTGGCGTATCTGCGCGAGGCCGAGGACGCGTTTGGTGCACGCGACGAGCGACTGCTGACGCCCGCCGAGCACGAGTTTGTCAAGTTTCTGACCTTTGTACATGCGGATGCCTATGGCCACGGCCTGGGTATCGACGCGACGAGCCCGGCGTTTGGCCCGCTCACGTGCAACCCCGGTGTTATCCGTGTGATGGATGGCCATATTGAGCAGGTCATCGACGTACGTTTCCCCGACAGCACGAGCGCCGATACCATCTGCGAGCAGCTCGAGCCGCTCGTGGGCCGCTTTGGCGTGACGTGCCGCGTGGGTCGTGCAAAGGTGCCGTTCTCGGTGTCCGCCGACGATCCGGCCGTGAAGGCGCTTATTGATACCTATAACGAGTTTACGGGCAAGCATGCCGAGCCCTTTGCCATGGGCGGCGGCACGTACGCACGCAACTTTGCCCGCGCCGTGTCGTTTGGCCCCGAGGAAACCGGCCTGGAGCTGCCCGCATGGGGCGGCCAGATGCACGGCCCCAACGAGTGCGCCAACGAGGAACAGCTCAAGCAGGCGCTCAAGATCTACATCGTGGCGATTTTGCGCTTGAATGAGCTGGAGCTTTAAGGTTACGCGGTTTCCTAATCTAAGTTGCGATGGAATAGTTCCTAGAATGGGCCATTTGATGGCCAAGCAGGAACTATTGCACCGCAACTTTGTTTTTATTGGTGTAAAAGGCGGGCCATGCTTGGGGGCGGGTTTGTTATTCGTCTGTAAAGCCGAGTCGCGCTTGCGGTAAGGGTCTATCAAATGCCCGTAAGAAACCGCAGTTGGCGCGGGCACCGCCCGATCGAGGCTGTATCTTTCCAAACAGCAAAGCGGGCAGGGTGCCCGCGAGTCGCATGTATGAAAGGAAGATCATGCTCGATCAGGCTTATTCTCGTCGTCAGTTCCTCGGCCTCGCTGGTGGTCTTGCCAGCTTCGTGGGCCTCGGCCTCGTTGGTTGCGGCGGCGCAGGCGCTTCCAACGCCGCCGACAAGGGCAGCGCCGCTGCCGAGTCCGTCTCCGGCGAGGTGACCTACGACGGCGCCTCCTCGTTCCAGGCTCTCGTCGAGGCCGCTGCCGAGAAGTTCATGGACGCCAACCCGGACGTCTCCGTCTCTGGCTCGGGCAACGGTTCGGGCAAGGGCCTGACCGCCGTTGCCGCCGGTACCGTCACCATCGGTAACTCCGACGTCTTCGCCGAGACCAAGCTCGAGGCCGACCAGGTCAAGAACCTCGTCGACCACGAGGTCGCCGTCGTGGGCATGGGCCCCGTCGTCTCCAAGAACGTGAAGGTCGACGACTTGTCCCTCGAGCAGCTCAAGGGCATCTTCTCCGGCCAGATCACAAACTGGAAGGAGGTCGGCGGCGACGACGCCACCATCGTCGTCCTCAACCGCAAGGCCGGCTCCGGTACCCGCGCCACCTTCGAGGCCGCCGTCTTTGGTGACGAGGCCGTCGACTTTAAGGGCGACGCCGAGCTCGACAAGTCCGGCGACGTCCAGACTCAGATGGCCAGCACCGACAACGCCATCTCCTACCTCGACTTCTCGCACTTCGACGACTCCAAGTTCAACGCCATCAAGGTTGAGGGCGTGGAGCCCAAGAGCGCAAACGTCACTGACGACTCCTTTAAGATCTGGGCGACCGAGCACATGTACTGCGCAAAGGACGCCGACGATGCCACCAAGGCCTTCTTGGAGTTCATGCTTTCCGACGACGTCCAGGGCAAACTCGTCGAGGAACAGGGCTTTATCCCTGTCTCTGCCATGAAGGTCGTCAAGGACGCCAGCGGCAAGGTCTCCGCTAAATAAGTAATCGCCCCGGAAAGGTTTGCAATGGCAAAACAGCTGCCAAAGCGCGACCTTGAGAACGTGGGCCTGGGCGTCACGGGCGCGTGCGTAGCGCTCGTGACGCTTGTCGTTGCCGCGCTCATCTTTATGGTCGCCCAAAAGGGCCTCTCGGCTTTTCTCAAGGACGGCGTTTCGGTCGTCGAGTTCTTTACCGGCACCAAGTGGGACCTGGCCAACACGGCCAAAAACGGCCTGCCCTATACCGGCGCCCTGCCCCTGATCGTCACCTCGTTTGCGGTCATGGTGCTCTCCACGCTTATCGCGCTGCCCATCGCCATCGGCTCTGCTATCTTTGCGGTCGAGATTAGCCCTAAGTTTGGCTCCAAGGTGTTTCAGCCGCTTATTGAGCTTTTGACCGGCATTCCCTCGGTCGTCTTTGGCCTGGTCGGCTTTCACGTGGTCGTCGGTCTTATGAAGAGCGTTTTCCACGTGAGCACGGGCCTGGGCATCTTGCCCGGCGCCATTGTGCTGGCCGTCATGATCTTGCCGACGATGACTACCCTTTCGGTCGATGGCCTGCGTGCCGTGCCCGATAGCTACCGTCAGGGTTCGCTCGCGCTGGGCTACACCCGCTGGCAGACCATCTGGCACGTGGTGCTCAAATCCGCCATGCCGTCGCTCATGACCGCGGTCATCCTTGGCATGACCCGCGCCTTTGGCGAGACGCTCGCCGTGCGCATGGTTATCGGCGGCATCGAGGCCATGCCGACGTCGCTGCTGTCGCCGGCCTCCACCATCACCACCACGCTCACCACGTCCATGGCGGTCTATACCGAGGGCTCGGCCCAAGACGACGTCCTGTGGGCGCTCGGTCTGCTGCTGATGGGCATGAGCCTCATCTTTATCCTGATCATCCACCTTATCGGCCGCAAGGGGGCGAAGGCTCGTGGCTAGCACGCGCATTCATATCGACGAGGCGAGACTCAGGCGCGTCCAAAAGCAGGACCGCATCGCCACGGGCGTGCTGGCGGCAATCGTCGCCATCGTCATGCTCATCGTCGTCTCCATGGTGGCCTATATTCTGTTCGAGGGCATCTCGACGCTGTTCCAGCCGGGATTTCTCACGCAGCCCGCGCGCGCCAACGGAACCCAGGGCGGCGTGCTCTACCAGCTGTTCGACTCGTTCTATCTGCTGTTGATCACCCTAGGTATCTCGGTGCCCATCAGCTTGGGCGGCGCGGTCTTCCTGGTTGAGTACGCGCCGGACGGCCCCATCCGTGACATCGCCTCCACCGCCATCGAGACGCTGTCCTCGCTGCCTTCCATCGTCGTCGGCATGTTCGGCTTTCTGGTGTTCTCGGTGCAGCTGGGCTGGAAGTACTCCATCATCTCCGGCGCCGTCGCGCTCACCATGTTCAACATCCCCATCCTGGTGCGCGTGATCCAGCAGGCGCTCGAGGACGTGCCGCAGGCCCAGCGCGATGCGTGCCTGGCCATGGGCCTCACCCGTTGGGAAGCCACGCTGCACATCCTGATCCCCGAGGCCATGCCCGCCATCGTGACCGGTATCGTGCTTTCGGCCGGCCGCGTGTTTGGCGAGGCCGCGGCGCTGCTCTTTACCTCGGGCATGAGCTCGCCGGTGCGTCTGAACTTCTTGAGCTTTAACCTGTCGAGTCCCACCTGTGCCTGGAACGTGTTCCGCCCCGGTGAGTCGCTCGCCGTGCACATCTATAAGATCTACGGCGAGGGCAGCCCCGAGGCACAGCAGATTGTTTGGGGCACCGCGGCACTGCTGATGATCTGCGTGCTGCTGTTTAACGTAGTCGCCCGTATCGTGGGCAAGCAACTGGCAAGGAGGATGACGGCCGAATGAGCGAGATAAATGCAACGCCCGCAACCGAGGCGGCCGCGTCCGAGACCCAGGACTTTTTGTTGAGCGTGGGGGAGAGCGAGAAGCGCGTGCGCGTAAGCGGCAAAGCCGTGAGCGACGAGGTCGTGCTTTCCACCAAGGACGTCAACGTTTACTATGGCGACCACCATGCGCTGCACGATACGTCGCTCGACTTTCACAAGGGCGAGATCACGGCGCTCATCGGGCCTTCGGGCTGCGGTAAGTCGACTTTTTTGCGCAGCCTCAACCTTATGAATCGCGAGATTCGCGGCTGCCGCGTGGAGGGCGAGATCAACTATCGCGGGCGCAACGTGAACACCAAGACCGAGAACACCTACGAGCTGCGTCGATCCATTGGCATGGTGTTCCAGCAGCCCAACCCCTTTCGCAAGTCTATTCGCGACAACATCACGTTTGCGCCCAAACGCCACGGCATTACTGACCGCGACGAGCTCGATCGCATGGTCGAGGAAAGCCTGCGCGGCGCGGCGCTGTGGGACGAGGTCAAGGACAAGCTCGACAAGAGCGCCTACGCGCTTTCGGGCGGCCAGCAGCAACGCCTGTGCATTGCGCGCACGCTGGCGCTCAATCCCGACGTGATTCTGTTTGACGAGCCCTGCTCGGCGCTCGACCCTATCTCGACGCTGGCGATTGAGGACCTGATGTCATCGATTGTTGCCGATCGCGCCATCGTCATCGTGACGCACAATATGGAGCAGGCGTCGCGCGTGTCCAACCGCACGGCGTTTTTCTACATGGGCGATATGGTCGAGTACGACGAGACCGACGAGATTTTCCAACGGCCCAAGGATAAGCGGCTGAATGATTACCTCACCGGCATGTTCTCCTAGTCCGGGACATGCTTGAGGCCCGCGGCGGCCATGCTTGCCGCGGGACTGATTGGAGAGGCGGGTCATCTCTTACGGGAGATGGCCCGCCTTTTTGCTCTGCGACCGAAACGACCACCACAAAGGGGGCAGGCACCTTCGTGGTGGTTTGGGGTGGGGCTCGCTGCTATCATGGACAACGTTGAATTTCTACGAAGGAGCAGGGCATATGGCGATTCTTTTGGGATGCGATTCCGTCAGCCTAGAGTTTCCCACCAAGCATATTTTCGATAGCGTGACGCTTGGCGTGGACGAGGGTGACCGCATTGGCATCGTCGGTAAAAACGGCGACGGCAAGTCGACGCTGCTGAGTGTGCTCGCCGGTACGCTGGACCCCGACGACGGCCGCGTGACGCATCGACGCGACACGACGATTGGTTTGCTCGGCCAAAAGGACAACCTGGTCGATACCGACACCGTGCATCATGCCGTCGTCGGCGACACGCCCGAGTACGAATGGGCGTCGAGCCCGCGTACGCGCCAGATCCTGGCCGGCCTTATTAGCGATGTGCCCTGGGAGGGCACGGTGGGCGAGCTTTCGGGCGGTCAGCGCCGTCGCGTGGACCTCGCGCGCCTGCTGATCGGCGACTACGACGTGCTCATGCTCGACGAGCCCACCAACCACCTGGACATGCGCACCATCAACTGGCTCGCGCGCCACTTAAAGGCCCGCTGGCAGCGCGGCCAGGGCGCCATGCTCGTGGTCACGCACGACCGTTGGTTCTTGGACGAGGTCTGCACCAGCATGTGGGAGGTCCACGACGGCCAGGTCGACCCCTTTGAGGGCGGCTACTCCGCATATATCCTTCAGCGCGTAGAGCGCGACCGCATGGCCGCCGTTACCGAGGAGCGCCGTCGCAACATGGCGCGCAAGGAGCTCGCATGGCTGAGCCGCGGCGCACAGGCGCGCTCCACCAAGCCCAAGTTTCGTGTGGAGGCCGCTCGCGAGCTCATCGCCGACGTACCGCCCGTGCGCGACGAGCTGGAGCTCAAGCGCCTGGCGGTGAGTCGCCTGGGCAAGCAGGTTATCGACGTGGTCGACGTGGACGCCGGATATGCCGATACCGACGGCGCGCCCAAGCAGGTGCTCACCGACGTGACCTGGCTCATTGGTGCGGGCGACCGCTATGGTCTTTTGGGCGAGAACGGCGCCGGCAAGTCCACACTGCTCGATGTGATTCAGGGCAAGATCGCGCCCCTGCGCGGCCGCGTGAAGATTGGCCAGACGGTGCGCTTTGGCGTGCTGTCGCAGCAGCTCGAGGAGCTCGAGCCCTACATGGGCGACACGATCCGCGAGCTGCTCAGCAACTACAAGAAGTACTACGTTATCGATGGCAAGGAGACCTCGCCCGAGAAGCTCTGCGAGCGTCTGGGCTTTACGACGCAGCAGCTCTGGAGTCGTATCGGCGATCTTTCGGGCGGACAGCGCCGTCGCCTGTCGCTGCTGCTGACGATCCTGGACGAGCCCAATGTGCTCATCCTGGACGAGCCCGGCAACGACCTGGATACCGACATGCTGGCGATTGTCGAGGACCTGCTCGACGGCTGGCCCGGCACGTTGATTCTGGTAACGCATGACCGCTTTTTGATGGAGCGCGTGACCGACCAGCAGTGGGCGCTGCTCGACGGCCACCTGACGCACATGCCCGGCGGCGTCGACCAGTACCTGCGCCTGTGCAATGCCACCGCCGAGGGCGAGCCCGTGGGTGCGCCGAGCGCCAAGACCGGCACGTTCGACACCGGTGCCGCGGCAGCTGCGGCCGAAAAGCCCAAGGCGAGCGGTCAGCCCAATGGCCTTTCCAACGCCGAGCGCCAGAAGCTCCGCCGCGAGGTGAGCTCGCTCGAGCGCAAGATGGAGACGCAGCGCGCTCGCGTGGAGGAGGCCGAGGCCGCGATGGCGCAGGTCGATCCCACCAACTACACGGCGCTGGGCGAGCAGCAGGCAAAGATCGACGAGGCTCACGCCGCTATGGACGAGCTGGAGATGGCGTGGCTCGAGGCGAGCGAGAAGCTCGAGGGCGAGGAGTAGACGAGGATGATCAAAGCCGCGTTTTTCGATATCGACGGCACGCTACTGAGCTTTAAGACGCACCGGATTCCGGCGTCGGCTCAGCAAGTGCTCGACAGCTTTCACGAGCAGGGGATCGCGTGCGTGATCGCCACGGGCCGTCCGACCTACCAGATGCCCGATTGGCTGTTCGATCTTGGCTGGGATGCGTATATTACGCTTTCGGGCCAGCACTGCTTTGATGCCGAGGGCGTCTACCGCAGCTGTCCGATTGATCCGGAGGACGTTGCGGTGATTGTGGACCAGGTGGCGCAGGGGCGCTATGACTCACTGTGCATGCAGGGCGAGAACTCGTTTGTGAACCGCCTGTCCGAGCGCGTGGTGACGGCCGGTAGCAACGCGGGAATCGTCTACCACGAGGAGCCGTTTGAGCATGCCTTCGATGCGCCGGTTTACCAGTTTTGCGCCTTTGTGGATCCGGCCGACGAGCATATCGTGACCGATGCCGTGTCGCATTCGCTCACCACGCGCTGGTGCGACCTGTTCTGCGACATTATTCCGGCCAACGGCGGCAAGGACCTGGGCGTGGCGGCGACGCTGGAGCGCCTGGGCATCGACGCGAGCGAGGCGATCGCCTTTGGCGATGGCGAGAACGACCTGTCGATGTTTGCCGCCGTGGGCACGAGCGTGGCCATGGGCAACGCGCAAGACACGGTAAAGGCTGCGGCGAGCTACGTGACGACCGCCGTGGACGACGACGGAATTTACAACGCCGCAAGGCACTTTGGGCTGCTATAGCTGCGGCTCGGCACGTGGGGACGTTCCTTTTCTGCCGGCAGTTGGGGACGCCCCTTGCGCGTGGTGTGCCGCGTCGCCCGGCCGGACAGCCACGTATGCTACAGGTTCTTGACACCCATCGCGCGCATGGCGTTCAGGATGGCGATGATCGCCACGCCCACGTCGCCAAAGACGGCGAGCCACATGTTGGCAATGCCTAGTGCCGCAAGTACCAGAATCAGCATCTTAATACCCAGTGCAAAGATGATGTTCTGCCAAACAATCGTCATGGTCTTGCGAGCCACGCGGATCGCGCGGGAAATGTTGGACGGCTTGTCGTCCATGAGTACAACGTCGGCGGCCTCAATCGCGGCGTCGGAGCCCATGGCGCCCATGGCAATGCCCACATCGGCACGGGTGAGCACGGGCGCATCGTTGATACCGTCGCCCACAAAGGCGAGCTTGCCCTTGCCCGATTCGGTCGCCAGCAATGCCTCGACGCGCTCGACCTTGTCACCTGGCAGAAGCTGCGCGTGAAACTCATCGACTCCCAGCTGATTGGCCACGGCGGCGGCCACTTCCTCGCGGTCTCCCGTGAGTATGACGGTGCGCTTGACGCCGGCGGCGTGCAGCTCGCGAATCGTTTGCTCGGCATCGGCCTTGACGGTGTCGGCAATTACGATGTGACCGGCATAGACGTCATCGACCAGCACATGGAGGATAGTGCCGACGACTTCGCAATCGGGCGCTTCGATGCCGGCAGCGGCGAGCATCTTGGCGTTGCCGACGACGACGTGCTTGCCGTCGATGGTCGCCGTCACGCCATGGCCCGCGTCGTTGGCGGATTCGCATACACGCTTGGGGTCGAGTTCGCCCTGGAAGGCGGCGCGCACCGACTGCGCGATGGGATGGTCGGAGAACGACTCGGCGAGGGCTGCGACTTCAAGCAGCGATTGCTCGGTATAGCCGTCCTCGGGGTGCACCGCGACGACCGAGAACGTGCCGTTGGTGAGCGTGCCGGTTTTGTCGAAGACGACGGTATCCACATCGGCGAGCGCCTCGAGGTAGTTGGAGCCTTTGATGAGAACTCCCAGCTTGGACGCGCCGCCGATGCCGCCAAAGAAGCTCAGTGGCACGCTAATTACGAGTGCGCACGGGCAGCTGACGACGAGGAAGGTCAGGCCGCGCAGGATCCAATCGGACCAAGCACCGGTCACCAGGCCGCCGCCGAGCGCGAGCACCGCTGCCGCGCCGGTGACGGCGGGCGTGTAGACGCGGGCGAACCGTGTGATGAAGTTTTCGGTGCGTGCTTTCTTTTCGCTGGCGTTTTCCACAAGCTCCAGGACGCGCGCGACGGTGGACTCGCCAAAGGGTTTGGTGGTGCGCACGCGGATAAGACCCGTCATGTTGATGCAGCCGCTGATGATATCGTCGCCGGTCTTGGCGGTACGGGGGACTGACTCGCCGGTGAGGGCGGCGGTGTCGAGCTGTGTCTCGCCATCGACGATAACGCCGTCGATGGGCACGCGCTCGCCGGGCTTGATGACAATGACGGTGCCGACGGCGATGTCATCGGGAAAGACCTGCTCGAGCGTGCCGTCAGCCTGCTCAACGTTGGCGTAATCGGGCGCGATGTCCATCATGGCGCTGATCGATTTGCGGCTCTTGCCCACGGCGTATGCCTGGAACAGCTCGCCGACCTGGTAGAACAGCATAACGGCGGCGCCTTCGGCCATGTGCGGGTCGGTATCGGGGAAGAGCACCATGGCAAACGCGCCGATGGTCGCGACGGCCATGAGGAAGCTCTCGTCGAAGGCCTTGCCGCGGCGGATGTTGCTGAATGCCTTTTGGAGCACGTCGTAGCCGGCAATCAAAAACGGCACGAGGAACAGCACAAAGCTGGCGTAGATGTTGCTGGGCTCTCCAAATGCGATAGTGAGGGCGCCGAGCTCATCGAGGGCGTACACCACGACAAAAATACCCAGCGCTACCAGGATGCGGTTGCGTTTATGTTCGAGTGACTCTTTTTTCTTGCGCTTCTTCTTTTTCTTCTTGGGGTCGGCGGTGGCCATGACTCGTATCCTCCCATTTGAATGTATGAACACCCGCTCATATAACATCGCGACAAAGGCCGCGACAAGCGCGGCCTTGCGTATCAGCGTATGCGCAGGCTAGAGAATGATCTCGCAGTCCGGCTCAGCGTCGGCGGTGAACTCCACGACGCGATCGAGGACCTCGTCGAACTCAGCGTCGTCGGCTTCGAGCGTCAGCTTCTGAGTCATAAAGTTGACCGAAACGGATTTGACGCCCTCGAGCTTAGCCAACTCGTCCTGAAGCTCACGCGCGCAGTTGGCGCAGTCGATCTCGTCGAGCTTGAACTGCTTTTTCATGATGGGTTCCTTTCCCTGTATTTGCGGCTTGGGTGCAGACCGCGCTGGTACCGTGGTTGGTCGCTATTCGCAGATGTGGCTCATGCCTTGGTTGAGCATGGTGTAGACATGATCGTCGGCGAGCGAGTAGAGGATGTTGCGCCCGTCGCGCCGGAATTTAACCAGGTGCGACTGTTTGAGCGTGCGCAGCTGGTGCGACACCGCGGACTGCGAGGTCGCAGTCGCCTCGGCGATGTCTGCCACGCAGAGCTCGCGGCCCATGAGAGCGTAGAGGATCTTGATACGCGTGGTGTCGCTGAAAACCTTGAACAAGTCGGCAAGGTCGTACAGCAGCTCCTCGTCGGGAAGGTCCTCGGGCGAACAAGTGGTGGGGATGTCGGGCACGATGGCGGTGTCGATGTCGGTCCTTATTTCATCGGCGTGTTCGCTCATTGCAATATCCTTTCATATGAACATGTGCTCATATAACTTACTTCCGAGTATATGAGCGCATGTTCATATGTCAATATAATTTGCGAAATTTTTTGCTATCGGATGGCTCTAGAGGCGGCTAAGGGCATTGGTTGGTGCTGATAAGGCCGCCGATGCCAACGTGGGTACCCTAGCGACGTGCAAAAACGGGAGTTTTCAGCATCGACGAGGGGTTATTTATTGCATGATACGGCGTCGTTTGCCGCCACAGGGCTTTACTGGAGTGCAAATGGCAATAGATATTCCTCAGCTGTTGCCTAACTTACATCGAAAACAGCGGCTTCGGTGCAAAATGGGGCAATTCGGCCGCCCTCGGATACTCGGCTCTGCTGAAAACTCCCGTTTTTGCACGTCGCCGGGATACCCACCTTGTCAGTCCGCCTCTGTTCTGGCCCCGTACAC
Source organism: Collinsella sp. SGI.184 (assembly GCF_050313415.1). Lineage (NCBI taxonomy): Bacteria > Bacillati > Actinomycetota > Coriobacteriia > Coriobacteriales > Coriobacteriaceae > Collinsella > Collinsella sp. SGI.184. Next base: position 30,868 of record NZ_JBNPLJ010000002.1, read on the forward strand.
CCTGCCTTCGGGTGTGGAGGTGCTTGTTTGGGCGAACTCTGGGCAATCCAGCTCGATGACTTGCATGTCGTCGATGGCCGGGACATCGTTGATCGTCGGGTCGTCCAGCGAGATGCCCTCGAGCACTGCGCGCTCGAGCTCAAGTGCATTACCCTGCGCTGCGTCTTGACGGAGGAGCTCCTCAATACGCTTCTTTTCCTCGATAAATCTCCTGAGCACAAATTGTCGCAGCTCTTCTTGCTTGATTGCGAAATCTTTGGGCAGGCGCGATGGGCGAATGCCCTCCTTTCGCTGGATTGCCTCCATAACCCTGGCGAAGGCGCTGGCGTGCATAAAGGAATAGCGACTGACGGTAATGATTCCGTAGCCCATGGACGCCAGCGCGTTCTTGCGCTCTTCGTCAATGGCGCGGTCTTCTTCGGCATCGTGCTGAAATCCGTTGTATTCGATGTCGGTTCGGGACCGCTTGAGATATGCATCCATATAGAACTTTTCGCGCCGCGTGAGATTCTTTGCGGCAGCTGTGACCTTTACTTCGTAGTCGGTCTCGATCTCGCTAATGCCAAGACCGCCCTCGTGCCTGGGTAGCGTGAGCATCATGACAAACGCCGTTTCCATCGGCGATCGGCATCCGTCCCGCACGCATTGGATGGCTTTTCGGGCAAGTTCGAGGCCCTTGCAGTCGATGAGGGAGTTAAAGAAATGTTTAAGGCTCGAAGTCGAGGTGAGCGCGAAGCGCTCGGTATAGGATGTCGAGGCATCGTGCCCAAGGGAATAGGCTCCACACAGTTCGAAGTAGTACTCCACAAGTTCTCGAAAGGGAAGATAGGTTGCGGCCTGAAGCGCACAGAGTTCGACGCCGACAATATAGATGTCGTCGGCAAGCTTGATAAAGCGCGAGCCCGCGAATCGCTTGGATGATACGTGGCACTTGCAGCCCGTCATGCTGCGCACGTTTGCGCGCTCGAACACCGTTGTATCGAGCGGCGCGCCGTCATCAAGAGCTACGTTGTGCCTGGCGAGCCAGTCGGCGGCAGAGTCGAGCAGCTCCTTGCTGGGGCGCGCCCCGTAGATCTTGGCAGGGCTGCAGGGCTCGGTGCCAATTGCGGATACCGAGTATGCGGCTTGGTAGACCGCTTTTGCCGTGTTATGTGAAAGCACGATACTCATACAGATAGCATGGCAGACCAGGCGGCGGGGCTCGCAATGAATGCCAAGGCAAAATGGCGCGGCATAACAAAAGCTGTCCAAGCGCTTGACGCCAATGATGGAGAAAGATGCTATTTGTAGCATTGTCGCAGCTCGCTGACTACGCAGACCTCCACAACTGATGCTGGTCAGCATCGTTTTGATGCAAAGACGGCGTCAACAAAAATGTGCAATTTGGCTTGAACATGAGCAGATGAAGTTCTTGGTTATGCGGCGGCTAGACATCGGGGGCTGGAGGGCCGCGTTGTACGGCGCGAAAAACGGGCCGATATCCGCTTGGACATCGGCCCGTTTTTGCGTCGCTTGAGAGGAGCGCCTCGGCGTGTCGCTTTTGCGCGGGGCGCTATGGTCCGGCAAGTATTGCTCGCGAATGGCGCCTCTGCTTGGCAATCTACTTGGCAAACAGGTTCTTGAGGTTGAACTCGGCCTGCACCGTGCGGAGCATGAGGTCGGTGTCGTCGAGGCCCAGGTGCTGCTCGTTGGCGTCGGGCGCGAGGGTGCCGCGACGGCGTGCCCAGTTCTCGAGCGCGGCGGGCGCGGACTCGCGGGGGAGCGAGCGCACGTCGGCGTCCAGGCTGCGGCAGATCTGGCGCGAGTCGATGACGATAATCTTGCCGGCTCGGCGCGCCTCGGCATAGCCGTCCAGATGGATCTTGAACCAGCTGTCCTCAAAGGCGGCGTTGTGCGCCATGTACGGGTATTTCTTCATGAGCTTGAGCAGCTGCTTTTGCAGCTCCTTGTTCTCGCGGAAGGGCGTTTTGCCGTCGATGTCGTCCCAGGTGATGTGATGGATATTCGACAGCGGCACATCTTCGCCGCGGTAGATATCGGGCAGGCCGCAGTAGTGTGCCTCGGCGTCGTGCGGGATGGCGTCGCTGGTGAGCTCCATGATCTCCCAGCCCACGTTGATGATGTAGCCGCGCTCGGGTGCACGGCCGGTGGTCTCGATGTCGATCCCGAGCACCGTGCCCTGGATGGGCTTGCGGGCGTACGCCACGCCGAGCGCATCGCGGTCGCCGCGGATCTCGCGCATGACGGACGCGGCGGTGCGCTTTTGCATCTTGCCGATGGCGGCGCAGGTATCGGCGTCGGACAGACCGCGCGAAAGCGTCACGGGCGTCACGTTGCGCAGGCGCGCCTCGCCAATCTGGTCGCATAGGTCGCGGTTGCGGTCGGCCAGGTCGCGCACGGTGGCAAAGTCGAAGCCAGGGTCGCCCTCGGCGGTAAAGTACTCGGTCTCGAGCACCTTGAGGGCCTCTTCGCCTTTTTGACGTTCGGACTCCATGGCGGCGTGATCGCCATAGATGAACATGGGGATAAACGGCTGGCGCTCGTATTCGAGTGCTTGCGAAACGTTCATATACTGCTCCTTGGACGGGCCGCGTCGTGCGGCTCGGGGTCATTGAGATGTGGCGAGATGATAGTTTACCACATGCAACTATTGGCATCACGCCTAGGACAACTACAATACCCTAGTTGACCGCTAGGACTTTTACAATGCTGCCGAAAGACACGAAAGGTTCCATCCGTCATGGATTTGCTGATTGATATTTTGCTCGACGCCGGCAAGGACACGCTCTCGCTGGTGCCGTTCTTGTTGGTGACATATCTGGCCCTCGAGACGTTAGAGCATGTGGCGGGCGATCGCGTCAACGGCGCCATCAAGCGTGCCGGCGCCGCTGGCCCCGTGGTTGGCTCGTTGCTGGGCATGGTGCCGCAGTGTGGCTTTTCGGCGATGGCGGCAACGCTGTACGCCGGTCGCGTCGTGACGTTGGGCACCCTGGTGGCGGTGTTTCTCTCGACTTCCGACGAGATGCTGCCACTGCTACTTGCCGAGCAGGTTCCCGTGCAGACCATGGCGATGCTTTTGGCTTCGAAGGCGCTGATCGCGCTGGTCACGGGCTTTATCGTGGATGCCGTCATTCGCGGCCTGCGTCGCAACGCCCGTGCTCATGCGGCGATCCGCCGTACCGTGTTGGGAACCGCTGCCAATCCGGCGCACGTTAACTGCGCGCATGACGATCACAGCGGCGGTGACATCATCGACGAGGTGGCCGAGGCGGGCGTGAGCGCCGACCACATCCATGAGCTGTGCGAGCGCGACCATTGCGGTTGTGATGAAGACGAGGATGAGCGTGACCACGGACATGGCCACGACCACGGACACGAGGGCGAGCACGAACACCACCACGGTCACTCCCACTCACACAAAGGCGCGCCTGTCCTGTCGATTATCCGCAGCGCGATCTCGCACACCGTACAGGTTTCGGTATTCATTTTCCTGGTGACGCTGATTCTGGTCGCCGTGCTCGAGACCTTCGGCGAGTCCGCGATCGAGCAGTTCCTGCGTGGCAACGAGACGCTCGCTGTCCTGGGTTCGGCGCTTGTCGGCCTCATTCCCAACTGCTCGGCGAGCGTGGTCATTACGCAGCTGTATCTGGAAGGCGCGCTGCAGCTGGCACCGATGCTCGCCGGTACACTCATTTCTGCCGGCGTGGGTTACCTGGTGCTGTTCCGCACCAACCGCAGCGCTCGCGAAAACGCGGTGTTCCTGGTCATGATGTACGTCATCGGCGCGGGCTGGGGTCTTATCCTTTCCGCCTTTGGCCTCTAAGTAGATGTTTGAGGTATCCCGTAAAAACTGGGGCATGCCTCAAACATCTACCGCCATGACCGGCGTTGGATGCGCGCCAATCGCCAAAACAAAAAGGTAGATTTTTAGGCATGTCCCAAAAATCTACCTTGGTTAGCGCAGCAGGTCGGTGAGGTTGCGCTTAAAGCGGGCGCGGTCTTCGCTGGTGAAGGCTGCCGGTCCACGGGTGCGACCGCCGGCGCGGCGCACCTTCTTTTCTTCGTGAGGAATAAACAGCTGCATATCGATGGTGGCTTTGTCGTACACGCGCCCGCGCACGCCGATGGCGGCGGCATCGCGACCGAGCACCATGCTCGCCAGGCCAATGTCCTGTGTCACGACCGCATCGCCTGCCCGCAGACGCTCGATAATGGCAAAGTCGGCGCTATCGGCGCCTACGCTCACGTCGAGCGTTGTGACCCAAAAGCCACGTCGCGCGTGCTCGGCATCGCGCGGGTCGTCACGGCGAATGTGCCGCTCCAGGTTTTGCGTGCTGTTGCCGGCGACAACCACGGCAACACCCGCCCGTCGCGCGCAGTCGATCGACTCACGCGTGACCGGGCAGGCGTCGGCATCAATAAACAGCGTTCGCGGCATCTAGTGCACCAGCTTGCCAAAGCGGATAGCGCGAATAACCAGCGTCACGCCAAACACCAGGAGTGCAGCGCCGGTAAAGATGACGAGCATCTTTGCCGACCACAGCGGATAGATGAACACGAACACGCCGGCGATGATGGAGAGCGCGCCGCTCAGGATGGCGAGGGCGCGGTTGGAAGAAAGCTCGGACTCCAGAATCGACATGATGCCCTCGACAATCCAGCCAAAGCCGGCCACGACCACCACAAGCGTGCTGAGCGTCGCGGTCGAAAGCGCCTGGTTGCGCAGGATCACCACGCCGCCCAAGATGATGAGCAGGTTGGCGAGGATGCTCGTGACGCGCCAGCCGGCGGGCAGCAGCGGCTCAAAAATGGCGGTGAACAGCCTGACGCCAGCCGTGATCACAAAGTAGAAGCCCAGTACGGTCGTCAAAAAGACGAGGGTCTTAGCGGGTGCAAACAGCAGCGCGATGCCGGCGATGAGCGCGATGACACCCGTGGCGGCGTAGATCCAGCGCACGGCTTTAATCGCCTTGCCTGCCATGCTTTTCTCGTCAAATCCAAACAGACTCGATTGTTGGTCGTCATTTTTAAAGATGCCCATGAGGCCTCCTTTCTGTGCGGCGTAAGCCGCGATCGTTACAACCAGTATCGCCTAAAGGCGCTGGCGTATGGGCCGGGGAGGGCGAAACGCAACTCAAAGGCCCCGATTTGTTTCCGTTGTTCCCCACGTTGCGATTTTCTATTCAACAGGTGTAGAACATTGCAGCCCTGTTCGTTATTGCCTGCGTTTTAGGTTAGATTTTCCTAAGAACAATTGGCTTTTTGGGGGTCCCTATGAACGAAGCAGTTCCCGCGGCGCCGTCGAGCGCCGAGTCGATGGCAAAGCAGGGTTGCGAAAAGCTTGGCCTGGATGCGTTTGATGCGCTGGTCCGTCGCGCCCGCACATGCCGCCGTTTTGACGAGTCCATGCGCGTGCCGCGCGAGTTTTTGCTCGAGCTGGCAGAGCTGGCGCACCTGGTCCCCTGTGGCGCCAATGCTCAGCGCTTGCGTTTTCATGTGGTGAGCGGTGCCGAGGACTGCGCTCGCGTGTTTGACGAGCTTGCATGGGCCGGGGCGCTCAAGGACTGGCCGGGTCCTGTCGAGGGCGAGCGTCCGACCGGCTACATTGCAATTCTTGCCGAGCGCGCCGTTCCCGGCAAGCCCGCCGCGCCTATCACCGAGGTCGACACGGGCATCGCGGCTCAGACGATGATGCTCGCCGCGCGCAGCGCAACGCCCGAGGTGGCGGCTTGCATGTTCAAGGCCTTTACGCCCCGCGCGATCGATGCGATGGGGCTCGATAACGACAAGTACGAGCTCAAGCTGATCATGGCCTTTGGCGTGCCGGCCGAGACCCAGGTTATCGACGCGATCGATTCCAACCCCGACGGTTCTATTAATTACTGGCGCGACGAGGCGCAGGTGCATCACGTGCCCAAGCGTCCGCTTGCCGACGTGCTGGTGTAGTTGCGTCGTTGCGGCGCGATCCGGCGGCAAACCACCACAAAGGTGCCTGTCCCCTTTGTGGTGGTGCGAGGGGAGGGCGTGTGTCCGATCTGTATTTGGTTCGGCATGGGCAGACCGAGCTTAACGTGCAGAACATTTTGCAGGGCTGGCAAGACTCGCCGCTCACGGAGCGCGGGCGCGAGCAGGCACTGGCGACGCGCGCGGCGTTTGAGGCGCGCGGCATCTCCTTTGACCACGCGTATTCGTCTCCGTTGGGTCGGGCGCGCCACACGGCCGAGCTGATCGTTGGCGAGGATCTTCCCATAGAGCCGGTCGATGATTTGCGCGAGTGGCGCCTGGGCACGCTGGAGGGCACATCAAATCGCGATATGCCGCCGCAGCCCTGGGGCGATTATCCGGTGGCCTTTGGTGGCGAGTCGGAAGGCGAGCTTCGGGCGCGCATGGTCGCGGCGCTGTCCCGTATTATGGCCCGACCGCAGCACGATCGTGTGCTTGCGGTCTCTCATGGCTCTGCCTGCCAGGAGTTTCTTAGATGCGTGACCGGCGGGGGAGAGCAGCCCGACAACGGTGCCGTGCTTCATTTTGGCTATTGCGACGGGGCGTTTTCGCTCCTTGATTGGTAACGAACGAAAGGACCCCTATGAACAAAGATCTGTATCTGGTCCGTCATGGACAGACAATATTCAACCTTAAACGCATTATTCAGGGATGGAGCGATTCGCCGCTCACGCAGTTGGGCTGCGAGCAGGCGGCGCGTGCCGGTATGTTCTTGCGTGCGCGTGGCGTTGAGCCCGATCACGCCTACACCTCGACGCTGCACCGCACCGAGCAGACTATCGCCAGCCTGTGGCCGGGCCTTGCCTACGAGCGTCTGGATGGCCTGCGCGAGTGGTTCTTTGGCGACTTTGAGGCCGAGCGCGTGATGCTGATGCCCGAGCGTCCGTGGCGTGAATTTTATCGTCAGTTTGGCGGTGAGGGCCAGATGCAGGTACGCGAGCGCATGGTGACGACGTTGACCGATCTTATGCGACGCCCGGACCATTCGTGCGTGCTCGCGGTGAGCCATGCCTCGGCCATCAAGGAGTTTTTGGATCACTCTAGGGGAGCGGCGGCCGACGAGCGCGAGCGCGTGCCGGGCAACTGCTCGGTTCTGCATTTTGCGTTTGACGATGCAACCGATACGTTTGAACTGGTCGAAGTCTTTACGCAGGAGGATTACGCGCGTGAGCTGGGGCTAGAGCCGCTCGTGGCGGCAGCGGGCCCGCGGCGTGGGTAGCGCGGGCGTTGCGGCGCGGTTTGCCGGCGTAATTGTTTGATGCGAAAGGGGCGGGGATGCATGCGCATGTATCCCCGCCCCTTGCTTGTTGAGCTGCCGAGTCTTTGTGCTGGGCGTTTAGGCCCCGTTAGAACCGTGAGATCTGGTGAGTGAGCAGACCCGTCGGAACCTGCGGCGCGCCGCCGCTGACCTGCGCGGCGGGGAACAGCACGGCCACGGTAAAGTTGAACGGCTCTTTGCCCGTGTAGGTGCCGGCTGCGCGGGCCTCGTCTGCCAGGAGCTGCGCCGCCCCTGCCAGCGCGGCAGCGTAGGCGGGGTCGTCTGCCGGCTCCGGCTCCGGTGCCTGATCGAGCATGGCTCGGATGGCGGCAACAGCGTCCTCGCGCTTGACTTCCCATACGCGATGCGTAATACCGGCGGGGTCGGTGACGGCGTAGAGCGACGCGCCCTCTTTGGCGGCGCCCAGGATGATATCCATGACGGGCGACGCCTCGTAGGCGAGCGACACGGGGCGCGGCTGCACCTTGAGCTCGGCGATCGCGCGCGCGGCGGCGAGTGCGTCGACGCGCGCGGCGGCGGCCTCGTCGCTACCCGTCAGCACGCCGACCGGGCAAATTGCCACAACGCCCGTCACGCGCCCTGGCTCTCCGGAGCATTCGTACACGTAATACGCCGCACCCGGATCCTTGAGCATGAGCCCATCGGCAATCGCACCGCGCAGGGCTTCGTTGTTACTCAGAATGCTGTCCATCGCAGGCAGCGCCTCGAGCGCACGGTCCTGAGCCGGGCGGATGCAGGGAAACGGAAGAGCTTTCATGGACAGTCCTAACGCGCGAGTCGGTTTGTTCGCGGCTTATTATGCCCCAACTTGGCTATTCGCGCCCCAGAGCGTGTTGTCGGCGAGCGCGATCAGCACCCGCTGGCATTGAACGATGTCGGCGTGGGGCACATATTCGTTGGGCTTATGGGCGAGCGCGAGCGAGCCTGGGCCATAGCTCATGCAGTTGCGGTTACCCGTCTTGCCGGCAATGACGGCAGTGTCGGTGTAGCCGGTAAAGAAGCCGACGGTCGCGTCCGCGCCTGTCACGTCATCGGCGGCACGCTTGAGCGCGGCTAGAAGGGGAGAGACCGGATCGCGCTCGATGGCGGGGCGGTCGCCTGTCACGGTATAGCTTCCATGGCAACCGGGGACTGTGGCTTCGGCGCCGGCGATGGCCTGCTCTACCATGCGCGTCGCGGCGGCCGTATCGGTCGGCGGTGTCAGGCGCATATCGACCCAGACCTTGGCACGGTCGGGCACGACATAGGGGCGATAGCCGCCCTCGATCTGTCCAAACGTGATGGTCGAAGCCCCCAGCTCATCATGCACGGGCAGCGCCGCGAACGCATGGCGCAGCGCACAGACGGCCTCGGCCATGGCGGCGACGGCATCCGCTCCCTTCCAGGGCTGGCTCGCATGCGCCGTGACGCCGGTCATCTCGATCTCGAACCACGTGCGACCCTTGTGCGCCACCTGAATCTGTCCGTCGGTGGGCTCGATGTCCAGCACCCATTCGCGCGAGCCGACCCAGCCGGCATCGATGGCGGCCTCGGAGCCGCGCATAAAGTCCTCTTCGTCGACCGAGCAAATAAGCGAGAAGCCGCGGTGGGGCAGCTCGCCCTCTGCCGCCACGCGCTCGAGTGCGTGGACAAGCGCGGTAATGGCGCAAGCCAGGCCGCCCTTCATGTCGCAGGCGCCGCGGCCATAGAGTTTGTCGTCTCGCACGGTCGCCCCGAGTGGCGGTGTGTCCGCGTTCCAGCCATCTCCTAGGGTGACGGTGTCCATATGGCAGATATAGACCAGCCGCGGCTCGTCGCTCACACCCGGTACGGTGACCATAAGGTTGCGGCGCCCGGGGAGTACTTCGAGCTCTGCAATCTGCACGGCATCGAGTGCAGGACTATCAAGCTGCGCCAGCTGCTGTTCAATGAGCCTCTTAATGAAGTGTTCGATCTCTCCTTCGTAGGCGCCCGGGTCCGAGCTATCAATCTTCACGAGCTCCTGCGTAAGCCGCCAGGCAAAGTTCTCATCAACCATATGCAACCTCACAATCAGTTTGCTTCCAAAACCGATTGTAAGCCACCTGGAGGATTCGCGACGTGTGCGTAGCAGTATTAACCGTTCGCAGGCCGAGCCATCGCGTTTGGCGTCCGGGCAGGCTCACAAACGACGCAATGGGTACGTATCCTTCATGGACGACATGCTGTGCGACATATCTGCCTTTCGGTATCACCGGATACCTCCACAGGTCTTGGCAATAATGCCGGACCTGCCCGATTCTGCGGACGATCCGCGCAGGGAGCATCTTTGTGAGCACCCGCTTGTCAAGCATTTCCTGGGCACCCCGTTACACGTGTTGGCGCGGGGCGGCTGCGGGCGTAAGGGCGGCCGCATTGTCAGGCATGTTTGGAACGGGGAGAGGCCGTTTGGCTCCGTGCGGCAGACAGAGTTTGGCCTTGATGTTGCGTCCCCGCTCTTTACCCTGCTGACCCTGGCTTCCTCGGTCTCAAATGAGCGCCTGATCATGTGCATGTATGAGATGTGCGGCACCTTTGCCGTGTGCAAGATTGCGCCTCAGGTAAAGTCGGCACTTGAGCAGGCGTATGGGAGCCGGTGGGGTGACGCACGGTTGGGCTGGGAAAACGTAAAGGATACCTCGGGGAATCCAACGGACCTGTGGAAGCGACCTCCCTTGATTGAGCTCTCTGAACTTACAGAATTCGCCAATAAGATCCAGGGGCTCCGCGGTGCTAAATCGTTCACGCGTGCCGCGAAATGCATTACGGGGGTTGTGGCATCGCCGCTCGAGGTCCAGGCTTCGATGCTGTTTGGCCTTACGAGGTTGCGCGGCGGCGAAGGGCTGCGCCTTACCAATAACGTCGAGATTCGCATGACGCGCAGCGCCCGCCTGATTTCGGGGCTTGATAGGCGCTACGCCGATATCTTGCTGTCAAATAAGGACGGCAGCAGAGAGTGCTTGGTTGAATGTCAAGGTAAAGCCATTCACGGATCCATAGAATCCAAGATCTCGGACTCCGATCGAACGACGGCCCTTCAAGCGATGGGATATCCTGTCGTTCTGATGACCTATGGTCAGCTGGTCGACTCCGATGCCTTCCGCGTGGTGATGGAACTCATCATGTCCTATCTCGATGTGCCGTTGAAAGACAAGACGCCGCGGCAGCAGGAGCTCGAACGGCGGCTTCGTGAGGAGATTTTTATCGATTGGGCGGGAATGTAGCCGTGCGGGTGGAAAACGGTCGCGTGAGCTAGGGTTTGGTTACGAAAAGGCTTCAGTTGCTCTTTGAAATAGGCTTTAAAAACGCTACCCAGAACAAGTTATTTCGGAAAATGGACAGTCAACTTAAATTTGGCATATAGAGATCGATTTTTACCTACTAAAACCACTGATAAAGGTGTTTATCAAAGCAAGTGTGCTCAGCGACTTGGGCCTAACCGTCGATTATCCGAAATAACTTGTTCTGGGTAGCACTTTTCCAACCGTCGGGAACAACGAAATTCGCCCCCATTTCGTTAAAACGGGGGCGAATAGACTTCGTGGCTTGTCTGGCAGGCTTGGCGACGGCGCTACTTGATCACGCGTACGCGATACATCGACGGAATCTGCTTGAGCGCCTCGATGGTGCTGCTGTCCAGGTGCTCGTCGGTGTCGAACATGGTGTAGGCGTTCTCGCCGGCAGACTCGTTGGTCATGCGCTGCACGTTGGCGTTGTCCTTGGCCAGGATGGCCGTGATCTGGCCGATCATGTTGGGCACGTTGGCATGCAGACAGGCGATGCGGCTCGCGGCGCGCGCCTTGCCCATGCTGCAAGCGGGGTAGTTGACGCTGTGCGCGATGTTGCCGTTCTCCAGGTAATCCTTGAGCTCGCTGATGGCCATATCGGCGCAGTTGGCCTCGGCCTCGCCGGTGCCGGCGCCCGAGTGCGTGGTGATAAACGTATTGGGCATCTTGACCGTCTTGGGCGTGGCAAAGTCACAGCTAAACCAGCTGAGCTTGCCCTCGCGCAGGGCGGCGTCAACGGCGTCCTCGTCAATGATGGTCTCGCGCGCGTAGTTGATGAGCACGGCGCCCGGGGCCAGTAGGTCGATCTGCTCGGTGCTGATCATGCCGATGGTGTCGGCCTTGCTGGGCACGTGCACGGTGAGGTAGTCGCAGCCGCGGCAGAGGTCCTCGAGCGTGCCCACGCGCTGCACCTCGCGGCTCAGTACCCATGCGTGCTCGACGGAAATGAACGGATCGTAGCCGTAGACGTCCATGCCCAGATCGACGCAGGCGTTGGCGACCTTGGAGCCCACGTTGCCCAGGCCGATGACACCGATGCGCTTGCCCTTGAGCTCACGGCCCACAAAGGCCTTCTTGGCCTTCTCGGCGTCGACCTGAATCTCGGGGTCGTCGGCGTTGTCGCGCACCCAGTTCATCGACTGCACCACGCCGCGGCTCGAGAGCACCAGCATGCCCAGGACGAGCTCCTTGACGGCGTTGCTGTTGGCGCCGGGGGAGTTAAAGACGACGACGCCCTTCTTGGCGTACTCCTCGACGGGGATGTTGTTGACACCGGCGCCGCAGCGGGCGATGGCGCGGATGCCCTCGGGCAGCTCGTAGCCGTGCAGGTCGGTGGAGCGCATCAGGATGGCGTCGGCCTCCTCGGCGGTGCCCACAAACTCGTAGCCCTCGCCAAACTCGACCTTGCCGTCTTTGGTTATGTCGTCGATGGTTTTGATCTTGCGCATGAAAAACTCCTTAGCGGGTTTGTTTATAACAAGTGGTTCGAAGTGGCTGGTCGGCCCGCGGGTTGCGGGCTAGTTAGATCGCGGACTCAAACTATGCTGCGCTTCGAAGTCCTTCATGTACGAGGCCAGTGCCTTCACATCTTCCATGGTTACGGCGTTGTAGACGCTGGCGCGCATGCCGCCCACCAGGCGATGGCCCTTGACGTTTTGAATCTGGTGCACGGCCGCGCCTGCGACAAAGGCCGCGTCGAGATCGGCGTCGCCGGTGCGGAAGGTGACGTTGGCGATGGAGCGGCTGCCGGCCTGCGTGGTGCCATGGAACAGCTCGCTGTGCTCGAGCAGGTCATAGAGCAGGTTGGCCTTGGCCCAGTTGCGCTCGGCCATGGCGGCGAGTCCGCCGGTCTGCTCAACCCAGCGGAATACCTTGCCGCATACGTAGATGCCAAAGGTGTTGGGCGTGTTGAGCATGGAGCCCTTGGCGGCCTGGGTCTTAAGGTCCAGGTACTGCGGCGTCTGCGCAAAGGCGGGGCCATCGGCGATGAGGTCGTCGCGCACGATGACCACGGTCACGCCCGCGGCACCGGCGTTTTTCTGCGCGCCGGCATAGATGAGTCCGTAGCGCTCAACGTCGAGCGGCTGCGACAGGAAGCAGCTCGAGACATCGGCGACCAGCGGCACATCGCCGCAAGCGGGCAGCTCGTGGTACATGGTGCCAAAGATGGTGTTGTTCTGGCAGATGTAGACGTAGTCGAGCCCGTCGCCCGCGGCCTCGGCGGCAATGCGCGCGTTGATATTGGCCATGGTGGGAATGCGGTCGAAATTGGTGTCCTCGGAGCTCGCGAGCAGCACGGCCTCGCCGTACTTGGCGGCCTCCTTGTACGCCTTGTTGGCGAAGTTGCCGGTGACGACGTAGCCGGCGCGGCCGCGGCGCATGAGGTTCATGGGGATGCCCGCAAACTGCAGCGTGGCGCCGCCCTGCAAAAACAGGACACGGTAGTTGTCGGGGATGCTCAGCAGGCGGCGCAGGGTTGCCTCGGCGTCGTCGATAATCTGCTGGTACATGCTAGATCGATGGCTCATCTCGAGCACGGACATGCCGCAACCGCGGTAGTCCATCATCTCGTCGGCGATCTCGGCGAGCACGCTTGTAGGCAGCGCGGCCGGGCCAGCTGAGAAGTTGTGCACACGTGCCATCTTCTAGTTCCCCTCGTAGTCGTTTGAACGTTCGGGATACTTTAGCACAGTGGAGCGCCCGGCGCGACCGCATCACGGTAAAACTCGACTGCGCCGCTATGATTTACAGGATGGTTACATGGGGGAGAGGGCCTACTCCTCCGGCAAGTCCAGGTCTGCGAGCGATGGCATCAGGCTCTCCAGGCGTTTGATTTCTTCGTCGAACATGGCGTTGAGCTGTTCTTGCTTGACCTCGAGCTCGTTTTGCATGTCGGCTTCAGCGGCGGCGGACTTGTCTGCAAAGGCATTGAAGTCACCCTGCTTGCGCTCGAGGATCGACATGATGCGCTCGTCGATCGTATCCTTGCACAGCAGACGATAGACCAGTACATTGCGCGACTGGCCCATGCGGTACGCGCGCGAAATGGCCTGGTTTTCGATCGAGGGCTTGTACTGCGGCTCGCACAGCACGACGACGCTTGCCGACTGAATGTTGAGGCCCGTGCCGCCCGACTGAATCTGCGCCACCAGGACGGAGCCCGCGGGCGCCGCGTCAAACGAGTCGATAATCTGTTGGCGTTTATTGAGTGGGGTAGAGCCGCTAATGGGGCCGTAGCACGCGCTGCCAAAGGCATCCTGCACCACTCTGATGGTATCGAGGAAGAACGAAAACACCAGGACCTTGCGGTTTTCGTCCTTGGCATCGGCGACAATCTCGCGCAGGCGTTTGAGCTTGGACGAGTCGCTGGGGTCTGGGGCGTTCCACGACAGCCGTCGGACCTGCATCGGGTTTCGCATCCGCAGGGTTAGGTAGTACTGCTGGAGTTCCGAAGATCCCATCTGGCACCACTCGCTGTTTTCGATAAGGTCGGGCAGCTCCGAGAGCACGTCCTCGCGCTTGCGGCGGTAATAAACCGGTGCCAGGGCATCTCTAAACCCCGCCGAACTAAATCTGCTGGCGTATTTGCCCGCTTCACGCGCAGCCTTTTTGTTGAGATGCGACACAAGCCCGATCATCTCGTCGACCTTATTCTCGAGCGGCGTGCCCGACATAAATAACACGTGCTTAGCCTGCTTGCACAAGTTGAGCGTGTTGATGCTTCGCTTGGCGCTCGGGTTTTTAATGTAATGGGCCTCGTCGACTACGACTAGGTCGAGTTTCACTGACGGGTCCAGCTCAATATAGCTTGTGCTCTCATAGTTGGTGACGCCCACATCCAGCCCCGCCAGCCATGTCCTTGCATGGAGATCCTTCGCGGGCCCGTGGATTTTAATGCATGTAAGGTCGCTGTGCTTGTGCACCTCGCGCACCCAGTTTTCGAGAACACTAGCAGGGCAAACGACCAAGAACTTCTTGGCACCCTTGTTTTTGAGTGCGGTCATCACGGCGATAGCCTGGACCGTCTTGCCCAGACCCATCTCATCGCCCAGCAGCGCGTTGCCTTGGTGCAAGATGTAGCGGACGCCCCATGTCTGGTATGTACGGAGCTCGCACTTAAGGCCCGTGGTGTCGAACGACGTCGTTTTAATCTGGTTGGCGAGCTTCTCGGGCAGGCCATATCCGTTGGAAGTCGAAGAAAACGCCTTGGGCATCAGCTTTTCGAGTAGGCTATACACGCGGATAGGATCGGCCCCGAAGAGTTTCCACACGGTCTTTTCGTCCGGCTCGATTAGGCTCTGACTCGCATAGCCATTGACCTTCTCGAGCTCTGCGCCGTTGATAAGATCGTTGAGCTTTTCGTACGCGCCGTAAACCGTGTCGCGATCCTTGTAAAAGAGCCAGGTGTACGCATCGAGCGCCGGCAGAATCTGGCCTTGCAGCTCCGAAAGCTCTTCGGTAATGCGCGCGAGCGCAGCCTTGGCCTCGCTGAGCAGATCTTCGAGCTCAAAGTACTTATAGACTTCCTGGAGAAGTGCCGTGTCCTCTGGCTTTTTATTGTCGGGGGTCAGTTTTATCTTGCCGCTTTTGGCAAGCATGTCGACCTGCTGTTCAATGGCATCGACAATTCTGCCGGCAGCATTTTCGCTAATGCCGTTAATCTTGCTTAGTTCCCAACGCTGGCCATAGTTGTCCCAGGGCTGCCTTTCGCGCCCGCGCAATCTTCCGTACATAATCTTGCCGAGCGTTGTGTACCCGGCGTCTTTAAGGCACTTAACGCGAACGCCTGGAACTAGATCTTTAAGCATGTCGACCGATTGCTCCGAAACGTAGTGCTGAGCGTCGGCGTGGCGGACCTTGTCTACTTGTTTACGGATTTGGTTTTGGCTGCGCCTACGCTTTTCTTCCAGTTTGGTAATCGCGCGCTCGGGAATTTTGTCTTCGGCGCCATAGACCGCTGCTTCAATTTCGTTTCTGTTGGGCTTAGCGTCGGATGAGAAAAGGTTCTCGCCGGCGTCCTCGGCGATAACCCTTACGGCCCTTTGCTTGGTTTCCGGTCCAAGTGGGATGCTTGGGTCCATGCCGAGGATACTGTTCGCCTGAAGACGTCCATCTTTTATAAACTTGCTATTGGAGTTGTCCGTAAATTGCACGAGGCGCCGATACGCCGCTTCCGTCGCTTGCTTATCAGCAGCATTCAACAAAAGCCAGCGGAGCCTGCCGCAGTTTTGACTGACAAGGCTGCAGGCATCGGAAATGTCGTGGGCGTCACGTATTGCGGATTCGTAGAGTTCGGCAAGTAAGGCGGACTTATAGTAGCGGGCGGCTAAAAAGAGCGCGTCGCGCATATGGGTACTCTTCGGTTTGGGTCGATAGAGCTCGCGGATTGCGTCGGCGCATTCATTCGCCACGCGTACGAGCTTTTTAACGTGTTGGTCGTCTTCTGCAAATTCGCCACGACAGTAGAGGTCGTATGCCGTCTTGATCTTCTGATCTGCCAACTTCTTTTGCGTGCTCGCCGGTGTTTGAAGGTCGGCGATTTTAATCCGTCGAAGTTCCTTGTTTAGCGTGTCCGTTTTGGCTTGAGCGATCGCGTTCCTAAAGTTGTCGGGTCCGTATATCGTGGCCTTCGAAATAACCTCGATATCGCCCAATAGCTCCTGGGCCTTCGAGACGACGGCTTTTGCTTCGCTGGGGCTAAACGGTCTTGCCATTACGGACTCCTGAAGATGTGCGGACAAGTTGAGACGCGTGAGACGCGCGGCGCGTCCGCGCGACAGGTCCATTTTAATTGCCTTGGTGCCAAGGAAAATGAAAGGGCCTTCAGGCGTGCGCGATCGCCGTTCACCGATTAAAACTACCGCTCATCTGCATATGCACAGTTGATTTATTGCACAACAAAATGTTGCTAAACAAAAACGTTCGCAAGTGGCGTATGAAGTAATCATTGGCATAATTCTTCCTTTTTTCCAATACAGCTAGTGGGTTGTTTGGGGAATATCGGGGGTCGTTTCTGTATGGACAACAATGCTGTGAGTGCAACAAACATTTCAATGGACGTAGACGCGTACTACGAGTCGCTCATTCTGGATGCGGTCGCGCAGGCCGATACCCCACTGCACGAAGCGCTGGTGCGCTCGAGCGTGTATCGCACCATCAATGACTCATACGAACGTGCACTAGCCCAACTAGTTATAGGTGGCGAACTTTTATACGCTAACGGCGAGTACAGCATGGCGCCCGGTGCGGCCAAGGAGGTGGCGGAACTCGCAGAGGAGCCGGTGGCTGCTGATGCCATTGAGCTTGAGGCTGTTAAAAGCGAAGATGCCGAGGGCGAAAACACTGGGGACGAGGACGTTGACGGCACCGTTGTTGATGACGAAAACGTTGAGTCTGAAGAGGCTGCGCCTGAGGCCGTTGAGTGCGATGCCGAAGAGCCCGCAGCCGCAGAGCCTGAGACACTTGAGCGCGCGGCGGCGCCGTGGGCCGACGACGCCGATATTGTAGAGCCCGAAGCGGTTGAATCCGTTACTCCTGAGGGCCCTGCACCTATGGCTTTTGGTCCCATTTCGTTGCGTGCAGATTCGACCCTTGTGCAGTTGAAGGTTAATGGGCGCAGCTGGCCTATCCCTGTTGCCGTGGGTGTTTCGTATGACAAGAAGCCGGCCGACGGTCTGTCTCTCATGGGATACGAGTCGCCGACGGAGCCTGCAGAGGTGGCGGACGAGCAGCAGGAGCCGGCTCAAGTCGACCAGCAGGAGCCGGTGCAGCCTGAGTGTCCCAGGTTCACGCTGTCTTCCGAGCCGCAGCAGCTGGTTATTTCCTTCTCGGATGGCCTTGAGGCCGAGGCCGCCACCGAGCTCGAACAGCCCGCGCTTGTGCTCGAGTCTGAACTTGAACCCATTAAAGAGACCGTGACCGTCGCGGACCCCGAAGCCGAGATTGCGCCCATTTCTGAATCCGAACCAGAGCTCGAACTTGAGCCCGGCGTCATGGCTGCATCTAAGTTTGAGCCTTCCGAGGACGCCGTTAAAAAGCTCGAGCGTCCCAAGTACCTGAGCGGTTGGGACGACCCGCGCTGTGTGTTTGATACCGAGACCCAGGTTGCCTTCCTCGACAAGCATGAGATTCACGATGTGTTTTGCCTTGTGCGCAAGCTAGGCAAGGCTGAGGACGAGACCTTACGCATTGCTTTCGAAAAGCATCTTACCGCCTATGCTTTGCCGCTATCTCCGCAGTATCGCGCACAGGCGCCAGAGCTCGGCAGACTTTCGGGCAATGCGAGGCTGACATTTGACATCTATGGTAATCTGCGCAGCATTGGGCGTGATTACCGTGCCTACGCGAACATTAAAGGACCGATTAGCGAAACACTTAGCACGGTGTATACGAGTGGCGGCGCGCCGCTTTCGCTGTGGAACCTTTCGATTACTCCGGCAATTCAGCGTAAATTAAAATGGACCCTTAAAATATACGACCTGCCTACGCTGCTCACCTACAATGCTACGGCGTTACGGAGAAGCGGCCTCACATCTTCTGAGGTTGGTTCGATTATCGATGCTTTAAATGAGTGGCCATCGGGTCGTTTGCAGCTGGGAAAAACCAAAGACGAAATGGAACTTGCCCGTCTGGCTGCAATAGGGGGCTGGTATCCAGCTGCTGGCACGCCGCTCGAGCGCGTCGAGGCAGTTAACCGTCTTGTCAGGGATACCATTAACCGTCTGCAGCGCGAAGGCCTTGCCGTAAACGAGCCTTCGTTCCGTCTACTCTTTTGTACCAGGCTGGCGGGTAGGCTTGCGACGGGCACTAACGAAGAGGACGCTGTCAATTCGGCGCTCGCGAGTCTCAAAAGTGAATATCCCGCCTTTAGTGCAGCGGTAAAAACGTTTGAGCGTCTGAACTTTGAGCTGCCTCAGGATCAAGAAGATATTGAGGCCAGCAATACGGAATCTACCTGCGAAAATGCCGATTCGGCAGACGACGTTATTACGTCGGTCGATGAGGTTCAACCGGACTGCGAGGTGGATGCTCAGACGGAAGCGCTTGAAGCGCAGTCCGATGACGAGTCTGAGCAGCCGCCGGTGCAAGATCTTACGCTGGAACAGGCGCTTAAGCTTGCCGTGGGCCAGGACATTGTAAAGTTCAATAGATGGTTCACGGATCTCGCATACCAGGATCGCATCCTGATGGGCTATATGCTCATCGATGACAAGCCGGCTCGCTGGATGGATAACCTTGGCAAGTCTGCTTGGAAAATCCGCGAGCGTTACGATGCCCTTATGGCGGGGCGACCAACGTTTGACGTCGATACATTTGGTCCGCTCTTTCATACGTATAAGCTTTCCGCCAAGGAGTTTTACGGCCTAACGCAAACCGCACAGCCTGCATTCCTGTATATGAAGCGCGTATACGGACAGGGCACCATCCCGCTTAAATATGCACAGGTCGATAAGGACCTTGCGCCGTCTGTATGCGATGTGGTTCGCGCGTACTTTGCGAGCATGGAAACCGAAAACGCTGACGAACCGGCCGAGGAGAAGGCCGCGCCGGTGGAGCAGGCTGTCGCGCCGACACACGAGCCCGAGCCTGCGACCGAGCCCGAGCCCGCGCCGACACCCGAGCCCGAGCCTGCGACCGAGCCCGCGCCGACACCCGAGCCCGAGCCAGACCAGATGCCTGACCCTGCCGCTCTGGAGCCAGCTCCCGCCCCGGCCCCGGAACAGCCGGCAAAGCCCTTTACCAGCAAAATCGAAGACCTCACCGGCAAAGGTCCTATGTCTATCGAGGCGTGGCTGGCGTTGCTGCCCGCCGACGATGCCGACCTGCTGCGCTGGGTCTTTAGCGACAAGCCCCTTATGGATTACCCTCACAAGCCGGCCGGACTCGGTCCTCTGCGTCGACGTCGTGATGACCTAATCAGCAACCGTCCGCAATTGGACGAGGATCAGTTTAGTTCGTTTTACACGTGTTACGACCTTACCGTGGAGACGTTTTGCGAGATAACACAGGCGTCTCCGATGGCCTTTGGCTATCTGAAGGCCATTAAAGTCTCGAACAGGTTTAGTCTTCGCCGCGCCGCCAATGATCCGACATTGCCGCAGGAGTGGCGTGACAGGATAGCGCAACTGCACCGCCGTCCTGCCGCGGATACACTTCGAGCGCCTGTAAACATTGAAAAGGACAACGCCTCCCAGCTCGAGCAGATTGCGCGTAAAAAGCTGGGCAGCTTCTCCACGCGCGGTGCCGCGCTACGTGCCTTTGCCGAGACCGGAGCTGTTGAGGAATACCACACGCTCAAAGACATCCGCATCAAGTACCAGCGGTTTTTGGATGATAACAAGTGCGGCTTTAAACAGATGTTGGTGATGCCTTCCGAAGACACCAAGTGCCTTAACGAATTACGCGGCACCGGAAGTTTTTTGGTGGCGCGTGGCAACAAGATACGCTCCTACAAGGTCGACAGCCGCTTCACGTCCGAGTTGCGTCAGATCCTGACGCTCGCCGCCGGGCGCAATATCGAGTGCGGCACGGGTCTTATCCTGCGCGAGAACAAGGAGTTGTGCGACCTATACGACGTGCGTGATGACGAGGAGCTCTACGAGATTATCCGCACGTACGTGCGCCCGGATACGGTGCACGGTTTGCGGACGGTTGTGTCCCCCGTGATACGCTTGGGCGAGACGGATCGCAAGCGTCAGATGCTCGATGTACTGCGCGACGCGGGCACCGAGCTGTCGCGCGAGGAGTTTGCCCAGCGCTACGCGGACAAGTACTGCATAGACACGAAGACGGTTCGCAGCAACTACCTGCGCGACATGAACGCATATCTGCGCAACGATCGCTACTCGTATGTCGATGTCGACCTTTCTGCCGAGCAGCAACAATTCATCAAGGACATGGTGCCCGAAGACTACGTATCGCTGCCGTACGTCAGGGCGAGCTTTATTGCTAAGTTTGGCTCCACGTCCGGTCGTCTCATTAACGATCAGACGCTCGCGCCCCTGGGCTTGGAGGTCTCGAGGGACCTGATTATTAAAAAGGGCGTTGACCTGCGGAAATCGTTTGAAAAACTGCTTATGTCGCGCGATAGCTTTGCCTATGGGGCGCCGGGGTTTGGTGATGAAGTCATTAACCACCAGGACTTTAGGCTGGCAATAGCTCAGTTGCTACGCAACTTCACCTTTATCGAGTGTAATCACGGTTCATTTATTTCGCTCAAGCACCTAGAGGAGTCGGTGGGAATTCGACGCACAGACCTAAGCTCATATGCATATGCCGTTTCTGGTCGTACGGAGTCGGGCGTGCCATTTACAGTGGCAAGCCTGCGCAAGCAGGGCTTTGAGCACAAGCTCGATGCTGTGGCAGAGGAGTGCGGCTTTGACGATGCGTTTTTCGACTCGATTGTTGTGTACGGGCTGCCGCAAGAACAGATTAGGCGCACCCGCTTTGGCGGCACCTACATGTTCTGCCGAAAGGAAGGGAGTTTCTCCATTGCCGATGCGGTCGAATATGTCGCCAAGCAAAGGGGTCCCATTGGCGTAGACGACCTTATCGATGTGTTCCAGGACGATTACGGTGTGGTCTTTAACGCTTACGACATCATCAGGGCGGTCAAGGACAAAGACCTGTTCTACAACGAGGACCTTGACATGGTCATGCCCAACAAGGAAGCGAATGCAGCTTACCTGCGCGAGCTGTATATCAAAAACAACCAATAGGAGGAGTCAACATGAACCTGCTCGAAATGATCGGCGACGGCGTCAACATTAAGCCGACCGGTGCCAACCATAAGATTGTGATTGACGGCAAGCCCGAGATGTATCCCGTTTACAGCATTAAGCTCGAGTTCCTGCGCTATAACGTGCAAAACGACCGCATCGCCTCGTGGATTAGCCGCTATAAGGCCGAGCATGGCGAGGGTGCGTTTAATGAGCTGGACGTCGCGGCCTGCAACGACATCATTGAGGGCTTTATCGTCGACAGCAATAAGGATGCCATCGAAAAGACGCAGCGTAGCATTGCCCTGCGTTCGCAAGAGCGCCCCGGCGTGGTGCTGGCCGACGGCCTGATCGTCGACGGCAACCGCCGCTTTACCTGCCTGCGTCGTCTTGCCGCCGAAAACCCAAGCTTTGGCTGGTTTGAGGCTGTTATTCTTCCCGAGAGCCTGGGTAACGATTCCAAGAAGATCAAGATGCTGGAGCTTTCGATTCAGCATGGCGAGGAAGAGAAGGTCGGCTACGATCCCGTCGACCGCCTGGTGGGCATCTACAACGACATCATCAGCTCCAACTTGCTCTCGAAGGAAGAGTATGCCCAGTGCATTGGCGTTGAGCCCAAGGAGCTCGAGAAGGAGATTGTAAAAGCCCGCTATATGAACGAGTTCCTGGAGTTTGCCAACGCCAAGGACCAGTTCCACCTGGCGCGCGAGCTCAAGGTCGCCGGCGTTATCAACGAACTGCAGGGCGTGCTAAAAAAGTGCAAGAGCGACGATCAGGAAGAGGACGTTAAGAACATCGTCTTTGCCAACATGATTACCGAGCCGCAGGGCGACATCGTGCGCTTTGTCCGTAAGATCAAGCCGATTTTGGAGGGCCCCGATGCGGACCGCTTTATCGAGCGCGAAAACGAGCTGGCCTTTGAGGTTGCCGAGCGCCTGAAGAACAAAGAGATCGTGACCTCGACCGACATCGCCGAGATCCGCGACGATGTTCAGCTGGCGACGGCCTTCCGTGAGGTTATGGAGTCGGCCGAAAACACCACCAAGATGAACAAGGCCCTCAAGTCGCCTTCGCTCTCGATCATTCGCGCCATCAGGGATCTTGATCAGGTGGAGGAATCGACCTTTGGCTTGCTGCCTGCGGACGAGATTGCCAATATCGCCGCCGAGGTCGCCAAGCTCGAGGCGAGGGTGCATATGATCAAGGACAAGATCTCGTACAGGATGGGCGGCGAGGAAGCCTAAATGAAGCTGCGCCTCTCGTATAGCGACGGCATTTCCGTCGTGCCGCTCGACATGACGGTTGAGCAGCTGCGCCGCGAGCCGGTCTGGAAGATTCGGCTTTCGGCGTTGCGCCGCTATGCACCGAGCTATCGAGAGGCGGATGTACTCTTTCCGCTGGCGATTGACGACCCGGGCGCCAAGCGCATCGTCGAGCTGCTGCAGCGGGCGGCAAGCTTTGGCGTGGAGTGCCAGGTGGACCCCGACTTGCTGCGCGGCCTTACGGCACGTGAGGACTATCTGCGCGAGAAGGCGCGCGTGGGCCTGCTGATCAAGGCGCACGATGAATCGGTGGCCGATCGCTTTGATGAGTTCCGCCGCGCCGAGGACACCCTGATGCAGCGCCCACTTAAGGACCGCCAGCTGTGGGACGCGTTCTTTATGGGCGCCATGGGCCGCAGCGCCAACTTTTCCGTTCCCGGTTCGGGCAAGACGGCTTCGGTCCTGGGCACGTTTGCGTACCTGCGCGAGCGCGACCTGGTCGACCGCATCATCGTGCTTTCGCCTAAGAATGCCTTTGGCTCGTGGCGTGATGAATGGGCGGCTTGCTTTGGAGCCGACCGCCCGTTGCGCTCGCTGTGCTTCCACGACCCCGAGTTTCGCGGTCGTTCCACGCGCGATAAGTGCAGCACCCTGCTGTTCGACTACAAGCGCTACGACATGATTTTGCTCAACTACGAGTCAGTTGCGCTGGGGGAGGTGGCCGCTCGCATTGCTGCCGATCGCGCCCTGGTGGTGTTTGACGAGGTGCACAAGGTGAAGCGTGTGGGTGGCAAGCGCGCGGCGAGTGCCGTGCAAATTGCCGCGGCGGCTCCATATTTTATTGCACTGACGGGTACGCCGATTCCCAATTCGTTTGAGGATCTGTACAACCTGCTCCATTGTTTGTGGCCGCGCGACTACAACTGGTACTTTGGCATGAGCGCCAATGCCCTTAAGTCGACGAGTGAGGACGACGTTGAGCATATTAACGAGTCCATCGCGCCGTTCTTTTGCCGCACCAATAAGCATCAGTTGGGCGTGCCGCAGGCCAACGAGGACCATCTGGTCGATGTGCCGGTGGAACGCTGGGAGCAGCAGCTGTTCCAAAAGGTGCTGCGTACGCTTTCGGGTGAGCCGTTCGAGATGATTATTCGCCTGTTGCAGCTTTCGTCCGATCCGCGCATGCTGGCCGAGGACCTGAGCGCCGGCGACTATGCCGACCTGTTCGATGGTGAAGTGCAGACGGGGGCGGGCAAAGCGCTGGAAGGCCTGCAGGTGGATGACCGGCCCACAGCCAAGATGGTCGCCTGCCTGGACCTGGTCGAATCGCTGGTAGCCCAGGGCAAGTCAGTCATCGTGTGGTGCATCTTTAAGCGCAGCATTCGCAACGTGGTGCACGAACTGCGCGAGCGCGGCATTACGGCCCGCGCCATCAGTGGGTCGACCGATATGCCCAAGCGCGCCCGCATCATCGATTCGTTTAAGGCGGGGGAGACGAGCGTGCTGGTCACCAACCCGCACACGCTGGCAGAGTCGGTCTCGCTCCACAGCGTGTGCCATGACGCCGTCTATTTTGAGTGCAGCTACAACCTGGTGCACCTGCTGCAGTCCAAAGATCGCATTCACCGCCTGGGCCTGCCGCAAGAACAGTACACGCAGTACCACTATCTGCGCGCTGTGTACGAACGCCGTGGCGGGCCTTGGTCGCTCGACCGCAACATCTACGAGCGATTGCAGCACAAAGAGCAGGTCATGCTCGACTCGATCGACCGCGGCACGCTGGAGCCCGGCTATACCGACGAGCGCGATCTGGAGCTGGTGTTTAAGGGCCTGTTCGATGACGAGGAACAGCGGAACGAGATCAACGACCACGACGCCGCGGACGATACGCAAGGACGCAAGGAGATGTAAACGATGCAGAAAGCCTTTCCCATCTTTGCCATGGAGCTGTTTTGCGACGGCTGGCTGTTTTTGACGCATTCCGATGTGACGTGGGATGGGTCGTCGCACGCCGTTAAGCGTATTCGTATCAATGCTGACAAAAGTGAGCGGCTCCTGAGCCATGCGCGCGAGCACTTTACGGATGTTCCGAGCAACATCGATTTGTGCCAATACGTCGGTGCCACGTTAGAAGAGCTCGAGAAGCATGCCGAGCCGGTTGTTCCCCGCGACGATGTTTCGCCCCGCCTGCAGTTGCTCTTTGAGGGCGACTTGACGCCCATTACACTGGTGCAGCTGATGTGCGTGGGCGACTGGCTTTCGGTGCGTCAAGGCAATGAGGGCGAGATCCACGTTACCTACGACGAGCGTCTGGCTCAGCAGATTTCTGGGTTCGGCCTGTTTATGGCGAGCTTTGTCGAGTCGCTTTGCTCGCAGAGCACGATGTTGAGCGACGGATCGGTTGCCACGGTGTTCGAGGCAAGGCCGGCAACGGAGCCGGGCATATGCGCGTTTTTGGAGATGGGTGATGCGGTTTCCGCGGAGCCCGAATCCGAGGAGGCGCTCGACGTTGAACAGGAGCCCGAGCCTGAACCTGAGCCAGAGCCTGTATCGGAAGTCGCCCCTACGCCCTCTGCAAAAGAGCAGGAAAAGCTGCGCATCGCAAGGGAGGTAAAGACCGCGCGCGACAAGATGGAAGAGCTCGACAAGGCACGTGTTGCTTTGCTCAACCAGCTGCTTGTGCTGCGCCATAAGCATGAGCAGCTTTCCAATCAACGTGGTTGGAATACGATAGTCGAGATGGGGGAAATCGGCAGGCAGATCGATGCGCTGAGCGGTCAGGTCGACCAGCTCGACGAACAGCTCCGCGACGCGCGCCTTGCCTACGCCGAGACGCGCGCAGCGTCCATACAAGCACTTAGAGAACTGGGCCAATAGTGTGCATCCCTTGGGGCTCCGCGTATTCGTTCGTGTTGTTTTGATTGGACCGCTGCGGTCGTAGTGCTATGGCTACCGCTCGCACTTGTTACTCAACAAATGATGAGGCAGGCGGGGTAAGTTATTTCAAATAAGCAGCGAAAGCGGGGCAAGGAAGGTTGGGCCAAGTTCGAGACGTCTTGGTGAAGATCAAGTAAGACGCTTGCGGAGGAGCGTGTTGAGATATGGAAGAATATATGATTGGTGAACTGACGGAGACAACTTCGAACGTGGTACACGATTCTCATGAGATTCTCTTGGGGCAAGCCTTGCCGGTTGCGAGCAATAGTTCGCCGAACAAACTCTTCGAGGGCTCCGTTTATGCAGATGACACCATAAGCTGTCTAGTTTTTCCTACACGCTTTTTGAATTACTGTGGCAGGGAGGGTGTCGATAACGTCGCGGGAATCGTCTCCAAGCTGGACAAGCTCGATGGTGTTCGCGGCATGGGCGCCGGTTCGGCTCAAGAAGTCCGTGAGCTCTTGTTTGCGGCGGCTGGGCTTTGTGATTCTCCGCTTTCGTCGGTCCAGCTAGGTGTTTTGCGCAGCGTCTCTTCTTGTCGCAAGCTCTCCTTTGATATGTACGGATGCCTTATCGTTCTGCCGATTCAAAAACAGAGCGAATCGGATCCGTTGGCTAATCGCCTTATTGTTAACTTGCATTTGCCTGATCCCGTTAAACGACGTTTGGAACTTAACGGTATCGAGAACGTTGGTGCGCTCAATTCTTGTGGATTGGAGGGGTTGGAAAAAATCCCCCATTTAGGAAAAACGTCAATCAAGAAAATCGTCGACGCGGTATCGGACCTCTATTCTTCTTCGGATGCCCCTCTTCCCGATTGGTGCGGGGGTCCTGTTGAGCAAATTGATGTGAGCGATTATCTGGAATCGCTGGGCGTCGATGTGCGTCGTGTGCTCGATGAACTCTGGAATCGTCTTGTTGATCGGTCTTATCCGTTGTTTCGTTCGTCCTTTGCCGTATTTATGGGTGAGAAGGCCCGCGCGTTGATTGAAGACGGTCATTCCAGCGATAGAGCTGTGTCGACGCTTTTTGATGAGATTGAGAAGGATTCGAAGACGCTTGTCTCGTGTGAGCATTTCCTTGTGAGCGAAATCAATCGTCAGCGAGAGAATATCGGCGGTTCCTTTGTCGAGTTTATGGTTCCTGATGGTGAGGTTTGGGATAGTGCCGCTTCCAGCGTCGTAAGCCGTTTTGAGGGGACGATAGATTTCGACTATGATGCGCGATTGATTAGGACGCATCGGTATTCAATTGACGAATGGCTTGCTCAATTGGATGAGCGCCAAGCAAGCATGCTTAGGATGCGGTTTGAAGGCTCAACGCTTCAGGAAGTTGGTGACGAGCTTTCGGTTACGCGAGAGCGCGTACGCCAGGTCTGTGACAAGGCGTTCGATAAACGTCCTGCCCTGAGGGCTGATGAATATCGTTTGCTAACGGATCGGTACGCCATGAGTCCGAGCCAGTTTGTAGTGATAACCGGTCTTGACGAGGCTGACTATCATTATCTGAAGATGACTTCGAAAACCAAGGCTTCCCAGCTTCGTCCGCTATCTCAGGCGCTTGATGACACGGATTTGTCGTCCGAGCTGCGTGACGCTCTTGCCGACCAAGCCATGTTCGACGATATCCTTGTCGTCGATGGCGTTCGCGTGCCACTCAATAAGGGTGCTATCGTTTCGTATATTTTAAAGTCGCACCAATCCGATGGGCCCATGAGTGAGCATGGTCTTTTCGAGCTCTATTGCTCGTTTATCGCCTCAAACAATCTTTCGAATGTGTCGAAACTCGACCCAACGTCCGAGCGTGCTTTTTGCGCATGCCTTGACCGTTTCGACGACGTTATGGACGCACGCGTTCCCAATGATGATGCCGGTGAGCGCGGGGGCGTTCGCTATTACAAGGCATCGGGCTATGATTTCGCGCCGCTTCGCGCTGCTGTTGCATCGATTTCGGGCATGAACATAGAATGCTCAACGGCACTCCTTACAACGCTTGACCCTATCGCCAGGCTTCTTGAGGCGTTTGATATTCAAAACGAATACGAGTTGCACTACGTTCTCTCGCGTTGGTGCGCCCCAATTGAGAACGTGACGTTTTCTCGCGTTCCTATGTTGACGCTGGGCCACGCCGATCGAACCGTTCAGATTCTCGGGGTCATAAAAGACATCGGTCCGGCGGATATCTTCGAGATCTCTCAAGAGTATGCGCGCCGCTATGGTGTTCGAGAGTCTACCTTTAGGGGTAGCTTTCTCAACGGGTTCGAGCGCTATTGTAGGAACGGGCTCTATTCGGTTGAATCGATTGATTTGAGCGATGAGCAGGAGCATGCTCTTGGTGAGATTCTTGAGCGCGCTACTTCCGGATGTTCCGTAGCGATGGTCGAGTCCGAGTTTAGGCGCATCTACCCTGAATGGCACGGTGCCCTTTTAACCGATGAAGTCGCGAGGACGTTTGGGCGACGTCTTGACGGTGGAATCATCATGGTCGCTTCCGAGGACTCGCATGTTTTCTTTGCTCAGCTGATTGCTAAACATGACCGTTTCCGGTTGGGAGAGGGGGATTTTTCCCAAGAGGTTATCTCGGCCAAGGATTTTGTATCTGAACTCCGCAAGGCCGAGCGTTCGTTCTCGATTATTGAGATTGCCGATGGGGAGTATCTGAGCATCCGTGCGTTTGAAAATGCACCACATCCCGTTGATGCAGATATGATGCGAGCTTGTTTGAGCGCAGCAATCGAAAAGATGGAGCCTAGGAAACCATATGGGACGAAGGACTTAAGGGGGCTTGGTGTCTTCGATGTGCTGGTGAACACGATGGAAGACCTTGGTCTTGACGACTATGTTCTGCGCTCAATCATGATGCAGGGCTATGTCGGCGGTCATCTAAAGCGCACGTCGATAAAGGGCGTGCCGGTATTCTGTAAGGGCGTTCGCACCTTCTCGGTTCCCAATTTGATGGTGTGGCTGCTTGAGCGCTGCGGTTCTATGACCGTTGGCGACATGTCGGCGCTTATCTACGATGGCTACGGGGCAAGTTTCTTACCGACAACGCTTAGAACCTACGCTAAGGGAAATGGCATCGGTTTCGATCCTCTGCATGATCTGCTCTTCTCTCGTGCGCCCTTGGATTCCGAGTCTCGCGCAAGCGCTGTCTCTGAGCAGCTGTCTGCCTTTTTCGATGCAACCAACGGTTCTGTTCTGCTCTGGCACGATACCTCACGTGCTTACGCGGGGATTCTGGATAGCATCGAACTTCCCGAAGATGTCGTTCTGATTCGCGAAGATAGGCTGGGATGTTCCCAGGCGCTTCGCGAGATCAATAATCTTGGGCTTGACGAGCGCGCGCTATTTTATCGGACATCGCCCCATATCGTTGATTCCCGTGACTGGTTTGTTGATATCGAGGCACACGCGGAGACCTTCCATCCAGTGTTCAGCGGTGTCGAGGAGCAGTTAGTGTCGAGTCAAATCGACGCTAAGCCCAATACTGTTTTCACCGATGGTGATGGTGCGTGGCTTGAAGACCGCATTGAGTCTGATGCTGAGCTTGTCGAGGGGACGGAGACGGTATTCGCGCCCGAGCTTGAACCTGAGAATGAAATCGAGCGCGAGCTCGCGATTGAGACCGAGGTTAAGCCGGGGCCTGATGCCTCGCCGGCATCGACGTCAGAAGCATCGGTTGCGACCGAAGTGGCAATTAATCCCGAGCAAGTCCCTGGGCTAAAGGCTTCGCCGAATTTACCTCGTCTTGAGGAGCCCTGGTATCCCATCGAACAATTTGCGCTGCTTGCCGGCTGTGCGCCTACCGATGCCTTCAAGATCGAGTATTTTGCATACCAGGCGCGGTACACGGTTTACTCAGATTGTGCATTCTCAAGTTCATTCGAGAGCCTGTATGAGTGCTATCTCTCGCTTATGAAGGGTGCAGTTGTTGATGTCTCCTCTTTGCCGAGCGTCTTAGCCGAGTGCGCCTCATTTAAACAGTTTGTTTATCGGGCATTGCGACAGGGCGACCTATTTGCGTACGACGATTCGAGCTGGGTTACTCAGGCTGGCTTGGCTGACCTTGAGATTACTACGAGGGACTTGTATGAGTTCGCTGAAGGGGCCGTCAGCCATGGCGCTGAAGACGGCATGCCGTACTTTACGGTGCCGTGGCTTAAGCGCAAGGTATCGAACCTTTCGCTTCTTGAGTATGAGCTGTCCGACAGGTTTTACGAAAGCGTCTTGTCGGCTCAAGACGAGCTGTTGGCATCCGGAACCATGGCTGGTGTGAAGTTCTTTGCGCCGCGAGGATATTCTATGAAGGGGTGTGATTTCATTTGTTCGATTGTTGCGCGCGAGGTGTCGATTGATTTGGACGATTTGGTTGATGACCTCGAGCATGATTACGGCATCGTCATGACTCGAGCTCAATTGTCCCATCTTGTCCGTAAAGCTGGGCTGTTCTATTCACCTGAGTTCGATCGTGTCTATATCGATCATGAACGTTTCGTTTTGGAAGTGGAGTAACGCTATGGATATCAATCAGTTTATTGAAACCGGTGTAGCCGAGGGCTGGCTGCGTAAGACCAACAACAGCGATCGTAAGTTCATCAATGGCCAGGATCAGGATTGTCCTATCTATGAGGTGCGAATCGACAAGCTGCACTACAACAAGCAGAACGGGCGTATTGCGACCTATATCAGCCGCTATAAGGCAGACCATCCCGAGGGGCTGCCTTCCGACCAGGCCGCGCTTGATAATCTGATACAGGACATGATTGATGCCGACAATCCCAAGCGTCTTAGGACCACGATGCTCGATATCAAGGCGAAGGGTCAGCAACAGCCGGCTATTGTTCTTTCGAACGGTGTGGTCATCGACGGTAACCGCCGTTTCACCTGCCTGCGCAAGCTTTCGGTCGAAGAAGGCGGCATACCGCGGACCATGCGCTGCTTTGTGTTCCCCGATACCTATGATGACAAAGCAATCAAGGGTCTTGAGCTCGAGATTCAGATGGGTGAAGACACTAAGCAAGACTACGATGCCATCTCGCGCCTGGTCGATATTGACTGGTGGGTCAACGGTGGCAACATGACTGCCGAAGAATATGCTCGTCACGCTAATATCAAGTCAAGCGAGATGAAGAGCATGCTTGAGCAGATTCAGATTATGAAGGAGTTTCTTGAGTTTGTTGAAGCTCCCGGTGCGTTCTATATTGCCCAGGACCTTAAGCTTCAGGGTCCCATCGAGTCACTCGCGAACAGACTTAAAAAATGCAAGAACGCCGACGACCGCGAGGACATCAAGAACATCATCTTTGCGAATCTTGTCATGACGACGCTTGGGGACCGTACTCGTAGCGTACGCGATATGATTGATAATCTTATCGAGGATGAAAGATTCCGCGAAGAGCAGAGCGAGCTTGCCGTGGAGGTGCTTGAGAAGTTCGAAGATCTGCCGGAGGGGACCAAGGTCACCACTGAATTCCTTCGCGATCACATCGCTTCGGATAAAGACCTCAAGGGTGAGGTTAAGGCATCGCAAGAGAAGGCCCGCACCAAGGCCGGCAACCGTAAGGTCAAGAACGGGCAGGTTCGTGCGGTGCGTGATGCAGTGTCCAATCTCGACGGTGTCGATGTGGACCTGCTACATAAACTTGAGCCCGAACAGCTTTTAGATATGCAGACGGGGCTGAACGAATTGCTCCAGCGGGCTGAAGAGCTGTCCCAGGCGATACAGAAGGTCCAGGAGGCCTAGCCCATGCGTTTGTATGCCGCCGGCAATAAAATACTGCTCGACCCGGAGCCGCTCACGGCTAAGGAAGTTGGACGCAACGCGCGCTTCAAGGCGCAATTTAAGCGCTATGTGATGTGTGAGCTTGATGGCAAGTTTCTGCTGAACGAGATCGGTAATTTCACCGAATTCGATAAAATTGTCAGCTCTCTTTCTCGTCTTGCGTCGCGCCTTAACGTCGATTTAACCATCGATGAGGATCTTGAGAAGAGCTTTGTCCGGGTCCGCGAGCTTGCCGAGGAACGCTCACGCCTGGGCAACGAAATCAAGCGTGGCGACCATAAGCATGATGCACGCTTGGCCGAATTTTCGCGCATGGTCGATGCCACCATGGTGCGCCCACTCAAGGATCGCCAGATGCGAGATGCGTTTTTCTTGGCGACGATGGGGCGCGCCGGTAACTTTTCGGTGCCGGGTTCGGGCAAGACGGCGACGGTGCTGGGTGCCTTTGCCTTTTTGGCTGCTCGCGGCAAGGTCGACCGTATCATGGTTGTGTGCCCTAAGAATGCTTTTGATTCTTGGGCAACGGAGTGGCGACTTTGTTTTGGCGAGAAGTGGCGGCTCAGTTTGTTTACAACTCAAGACGACGCCTATAAAAAGCTGGGAAGGGCAGACCGCCGCCGCTATATTCGCACGAGTGTGGGCGGTCGCAATCTGCTGCTCGTGAACTATGAGGCCGCTCCAACCGTGACTGAGGAGCTCAAGCAGGTCGCCGGCGACCGGACACTGCTTGTTTTCGATGAGATTCACCGTGTTAAACGCGTTGGGGGTAAGCAGGCAACTGCGGCCCTCGCCATCGCAAGCGAGGCACCCTATACCTTTGGCCTGACAGGTACTCCGATTCCCAACGGCTACATCGATATCTATAACTTCTTGAATATCTTGTATCCGCGTGAGTACGCCAACTTCTTTGGCTTTGAGAAGAGCGAGCTGAAGAATGCCGATGAGGCGGACATGGAGATTATTAACAGAAAGCTCCAGCCATTTTATTGTCGCACCACTAAAGACGACTTAGGTGTTCCCAGGGCAGAGCCTGACGAGCTGATTGATGTCGATGCCGATTCGCGTACCAGCATGCTACTCGGTGTGGTCAAAAATCGATACCGCCGAAACAAATTAACTCTAATGCTACGTGTGCTTCAGCTTGAGAACAATCCGCTTGACTTGCTCGAGACGCTCGATCCCGAGGAATATCGCTGGATTATCGAGGAGGATGAGGAAACCGGCGAAGTTGAGGCGGTCGACTATTCAGACCAGATTGTGGGCATGATTCGCTCGGCCGGAGCCTCCTCTAAGCAGAGTCGTTGCATCTCTCTGATTGAGGATCTTGTGTCTCAGGGGCGCCCGATTATCGTCTGGTGCATCTTTATCAAGAGTATGGCTGACTTACGTCGCAGGCTGTTTGATTGTGGTATCGAAGCGCGCACCATTAATGGCCAGGACGATTTGGTCTGCCGCTCGGAGGATCTAGACGATTTTCGAGCAGGAAAGTTTCCCGTGCTCATTACGAATCCACATACGCTGGCCGAATCCGTCTCGCTGCATTCCATCTGCCATGATGCTGTGTATTACGAGTACAGCTTCAACTTAGTGCATCTGTTGCAATCGCGCGACCGAATCCATCGCCTGGGCCTGCCGCAGGATCAAAAGACAAACTATTATTACCTTTGCGAAGACTACGATTTGGGCAAGGCTGAGCCTTGGTCGCTTGATCATGAAATCTACGACCGTCTTAAATGGAAAGAGGACACGATGCTTCGTTGCATTGATGCCGACATCCTTGAGACGCAGCCGACGTCGCAAGAGGATCTCGAGGCGATTTTTGCTGGACTGTTTGATGATGAATAAACGGGGTCGACTATGAAGCCCACTGATATACCGTTCCACGATTCGACTATCTTTCAAGCAAAGCCTTTTCAGGGGTTAGTTTATGATCGATTTCCAATCTTGGTTAATCTGTCATTAGGATGTTGGGCTTAGATATTTGGGTGTGCGCTTATTGCTGTATGCCGGTTTTAGATACAGCTAGTTGTGAAGGAGGGCTATGCGTGCGCGTCTTCTTAATTGCAAGGAGAGCCATGTCCATCCGTACTGTTACTATTTCTTTCTAAATGATTTTCGTAAGGATAGGCATATATGCGCACAACCGAAACACCTTCTCCTCTCATAAAGTGGGCGGGCGGCAAGCGTCAGCTGCTTGACCGTATCGATTCCCGGCTTCCAGCTAAATATGGGCATTACTATGAGCCCTTCTTTGGTGGGGGTGCTCTCTATTTTCATCTTCAGCCCAAAGAGGCGACGATTAATGATCTTAATCAGGCGCTTATCAATCTTTATGAGTGCGTACGAGATGAGCACGATAACTTCGTTCGAACGCTTTCAGAGATAGATGCAGCCATTCCGCATGATAAGGCCGAAGGTAAAGCGTACTACTACGATATGCGCAGCAGATATAACGAGCTTCTCTCCCTCGGTACTTATACCGTTGAGACGGCGGCCCTCATGGTTTTCATCAACAAGCACTGTTTTAATGGCCTATACCGCGTTAACGCTAAAGGTGCGTTTAATGTGCCATACAACAACTCATTAAGGGCTTCGTTCGAAGCCGAGAATGTCAGTTGCGTTTCTGATGCTCTTGCCCACGCCAATATCATGTGCGGTGATTTTGAAACCGCCGTAAAGGATGCTAAAGCGGGCGACTTTATCTTTTTTGATTCACCTTATGCACCGCTTAAAGAGACGTCGTTTGAGGCGTACACAAAGGAAGGGTTTCTGGAGGAAGATCATCGACGTCTTGCTAGTTTATATCGCGAGCTTGACACCAGAGGCTGCCTTCTCATGTTAACAAACCATGACACGCAGCTTATTCGCGAGCTTTATGATGGTTTTCGCATTGACGTTGTCGATGTGAAGCGTGCCATCAACTCGGATGCTTCTAAGAGATGTGGTACTGAAGTAATCATTACTAACTATCTGGAACGTTAGACATGAAAGCATTCTATGAAGACAACGCTTCGCGACTACTGCTCGGCGATTCCTTTGAGGTTATGGCTTCCTTGCCTGATGGATCTTTCGATATGATTTTTGCTGATCCTCCGTATTTCCTTTCGAACGATGGCATTTCCTGCTCGGGCGGAAAGCAAGTGAGTGTTAACAAGGGAGAGTGGGACAAGGGCGTCGATGTTGATTTAAAGCATGATTTCAATCGGCGTTGGATTCGCGAGTGCTATCGTTTGTTGACGCTTGAAGGAACTATCTGGATTAGCGGCTCGTTTCACAATATTTATTCATGTGGAATGGCGTTGGAACAAGAGGGCTTTCGCATACTCAATAACATAACGTGGCGAAAGCTCAATCCACCGCCGAATCTTGCATGCCGGTGTTTTACGCACTCGACCGAGACTGTGCTCTGGGCAAAAAAGAACAGCAAAAAGGCAAAGCACTACTTCGATTACGCTTTGATGAAGGAGATGAATGGCGGTAAACAAATGAAAGATGTCTGGGAGGGGCCGCTTACGCCAAAATCTGAAAAGGCGTGCGGAAAACACCCGACCCAAAAGCCGCTATATTTGCTGGACCGTATAATTGAGGCATCGACTCAAGAGGGCTGTCGCGTGCTCGACCCGTTTGTTGGCAGTGGCACCACTTGCGTGTCTGCAAAAAAGCTTGGCCGTTATTCGACGGGAATTGATTCCTCGTCAGACTATCTCTCAATAGCCGCAGAACGACTCAAGAAGGAGGCTGCGCCATCATGGCTCACAATAACAGAGACTTCAATGAATGGTTAAGTCAGTTCAAGTCCACTATCGCTAGTTACGACTACTACGTTGATTTTGACAAG
Source organism: Collinsella sp. SGI.184 (assembly GCF_050313415.1). Lineage (NCBI taxonomy): Bacteria > Bacillati > Actinomycetota > Coriobacteriia > Coriobacteriales > Coriobacteriaceae > Collinsella > Collinsella sp. SGI.184. Next base: position 65,970 of record NZ_JBNPLJ010000002.1, read on the forward strand.
GTGGTTGCCAATGCCGAGAAGCATAAAGCCGAACTTTACCTAATGAACTCGCTGCTCGGATCCCAGGCAATTGAGTCCGATTTTATTGCCTTGGTGGAGGAATACCCGAAGGTGCTCACTATTATTCCCACGCTTATTGCTGTTAGGGCTACTGAGGTGCCTGTCTACGAGGCTGGCGCTCTGAGGTATTTTAGTTTCAAGAAGAATAACGACATGCGGGTGCAGGACTATGTCGACTTCATGCGCTCGACTGGACTCTTTGGCCTCATGGAGAATCACGTCATTACCAATCTTCAAGATTACGTGACGGGAATTGAGGTCGGCCTCGACTCGAACGGGCGCAAGAACCGCGGAGGCCATCTTATGGAAAATCTGGTCGAAAGCTACTTGACGGTGGCTGGCCTTGTGCGCGGTGACATTGACGGGGGCATGGAACTCGACGATGTTCAGGTGAGGAAGGGAATCTACTATAAGGAGCTCAAGGCGAGCGTTATGCAGCGTCGCTGGGGTATTGATCTCGGTGAGATAACCAACGGCGGGACCGTTGAAAAACGTTTCGATTTTGTTGTCCGTAACGCGCGCGGTATTTTTGGTATTGAAACCAATTTCTATTCCAGCGGAGGCTCCAAGCTGAACGAGACGGCCCGTTCCTACAAAGAGATGGCTCAGGAGTCTGAACAGATTGATGGCTTCCAGTTTGTGTGGGTAACTGACGGAGGCGGCTGGAAGAGCGCTCGCAACAATCTTCGTGAGACGTTCGAAATCATGGACACCATTTACAATCTCGCTGAGCTCGAAGACGGGGCTTTTGAGAGACTGTTTTCATAAGTTCGAGCGGCAATAATTCGCCTGCAGCTTATGTTGCCGCGTTCGTCAGTTGAGAGGTTTCACCATGAAGATCGATGTGGACGTAGACCAGCTGCGCGAGAGTCTGCTCGATCGCGCGGGGAGTGCAGCGGGCGTGGGCTTTCCGGCCGCCATGCTCGACGTAGTGGATATCGAGGATGAGTCGCCCCAAGAGCTCCTAGCCCGAGCCGAACGCGAAGGCCTCGACCTCCGAGATCTTGCCGCGGGCGACGATACGGACGACGGCTGGTAGCCACAGCCGCCCCTCAACCTTATCCCCCCAATAACTTGCGGTGAAATAGGGACTTAATTGCGCTTTAGAGTGCATAAACAGTTCCTATTTCACCGCAACTTTTTTGATTTGTGCCGTTATTAAAGTCTGTGGTAACGTTCGGGGCTCAAAAGGTACCGCTCGCACTTGTTGCTCAACAAATGGCGTGGTCAGCTGGGCTAAGTTAACACATGTCGACATTGGTCGCGGGGCTGCTTGCCATAGGTGAACTCACTTAATTACGTGACGAGCATCCTGAATGTAGCGTTATGCGCTTTTCCGGACAAGGCCTATCGATCATTCGACTTGTCTCAGTACGAAAGGACGGGCAATGAGCAAGGATTATCTCACAATTAGGATATACAGCACGAAAGATGCTCGGGAAGCTATTCTTGGACAAATGGCTGACAACCTGAATGCATCTTTCGAGATTCCTGAGGATCCTCAGGTGGGGGTTTCGTTTTCTGGTGATAGCCGTCAATTGTTTGATCTTTTGGGCTGTAGCGAGACTGACCACATTGGCCCCGATTCCCATAACGTTTATTTCGGACGTGACGATTACATTTCCAAGTGGAAGGATTTTCCGGAGCGCAAATTTGGCGATATCGTACGGCTTGAACTGCTTATTGAATGTAAAGTCGATTGGTATGGCAATGCCGTCGATTTGGATATCGAAGAGGTTGTCAATCTCCTCCCAAACGTTTTGAAGGGCATTTCTTGTGCCGTCGATGTCTATGACTGTAGCACTGGCTGTCCCAAGTACGACAGTCCTCTCTTTCATAATGGGCAGACAAATGAGCTAGCTCAGGTCAAGTTTTCACCCGATGACCTCCGCCATGCGAATAAAAAAGGTTTTGCATATGGTAAACACCTTATTCACGGCTATCGGGCCAACGCCGTTGCAGCCCTTTGCTCGCGGCTATTGTTCGGAAAATGCGATCATGTCGATCCGCCCTACTTTGCCTCTCTGGTTGCCGATAACGATGTCGAGAAGATTACGGCCATTGTGGAAGATCCCGACTATGCGTTTATTGAGGACTACATTGAATGGGACAAGCTTTTCAAAAAAGGCCATTTCGACGGAGCTATGACGATACTGAGGCTGAAGGATGTAAAGCGGACCATGAAGCAGCCCGGGTTGCTGCTCGCGCACTTTGTTGCACTCGACGATATTGATAGCGTCGAAGTAATTCTTGATAAGGTCTCTATCGGCAAGCGTTCTAAAACTGGTATCTGCAAAGAGCTGCGCAAATATCCCGATAATGCCTCCAAGCAGCTTGTTATCGACCGCCTTGAGCTACCAGAAGAGGAAGCACGCTATGACGATCCCAATTTGAGGGATCCGCTTGAGCCGGTAAAGCCCTGTGCCGGCTATTTTGAGGCCGAAACGCAGTACCTCGGTGTTCGTGTGACTCTAAAGGACGGAACGGTTCTAAAGGATGGCACGATTGACTATTGGCAGTACATAGGCGTCAAGGCGACAAAGCAGAGAAACGAAGCGCGCCAAAAGCTGTTCGGCCTCTGTAAAACCGGCAATGATGTCGTTCGCGCGCTCTGCGTAATGTTCCCCACTTCCACAGAGTGGGTCAAGACTGTTAAGACCGCCAATAGGCCGCTGGAAAAGGAAGCTTTCTGCGGCTTGCTCGGCGATGTTGCGCGGGGGTTGAAGGCAGTCGAATCCGTCGACCAGATTGACAATATCGTGGCGCTGGGAAGAACATACGGCCCAGACTTTTCGGTGACGACCGACATCGACCCGCAGCTTGACACGTTCTATGAGCCCACGTGTTTTGACGACGGTGGAGTGTCCGGCTGGAGCGCGATCGATATGTATGACGACTTTACCGAGAACGCATGGGACCTCAAGTGGGATTTCACCACAGGGGAGTGCGTTTACGACAAGGGTTAGGGCGCTGAGCGCAACGGTTCCTGTGGGATGATGCCGAGCGATTGTCTGAAGTTGCATGGGGGGTGGCAATGCGCGCCCCCCATGCTTTTCGAGTTCGCTGAAATCGGCCTGTGGCTACGACGCCAGCGTGGCGATGACGGCTTCGTCGCCGGCGTATATGAGGGTGTTGCCGTCGGGGATGATCGTTTGGCCATCGCGCTTGAGCATCACGACGATAAACGGGTGCTTGCCTTGCGGCACATCGCGGAGACGCTGGCCGGCCAGGCGACCGTGGGGCGTCACGGTGACCTCGCGCAGTGTAACCTCGGCACGTTCTTCAAACGTTGGCGCGGCCATCACCAGCAGGTCACCTTCCTCGATGACGGTATCGCCGTTGGGCAGCACCGGGTGCGCGCCGTCGCGCAGTACCAGGGCTACGAGCATGTCCGTGGCACTGCCGATGTCCGCGAGCGAGCGACCGGCAAACGGATGGCCCGCGCCCACCTTGAGCTTGACGAACGACATGCCGTCCTCGTCGCGGTAATCGTTAAAGGTTCGGCGCACGTCGCCTTCCGCGTCGATCATATCGAGCTTCTTTGCCACCGCAGGCAGCAGCGAGCCCTGCACCACAATGCTCGCCACGGCAATCACAAACACCAGGTCAAACAGGTCGTGACCGCCGGGAACACCGGCCACCACGGCAAAGAGGCTAAACACGACCGAAGCCGCGCCGCGCAGGCCCGCCCAGCTTACGAGCGCCACCTGGCGGGGGTTTGTCTTATAGGGCGCCAACAGCAGACCGACGGCGATGGGGCGGCTCACAAAGAGCATAAACGCCATGAGTGCCAGGCCCGGTAGTAGCATTTGCGGCAGGCGCGCGGGCGTCACGAGTAGGCCGAGCAAAAAGAAGATGGTCATCTCGGCCATCTCGGTAAGGGTGTCAAAGAAGTGCGCCAGCTCGACCTTACCGGTGATGTCGCTCGCACCCAGCACAATGCCGGCAAGGTACACGGCCAAAAAGCCGTTGCCGCCCAGATAGCTCGGCAGCGCGTAGACGACGATCGCCACGGCGAATAAAAAGATAGTCTGCGCGCCCTCGGCCGTTGCGTGTGCGCGCTCGATCAAGCGGCCCGATGCCCAGCCGATGACAAGGCCCAGGCCCATACCCAGGATGATCTGCTTGGCCAGCAGCACGGGGATGTTGATGTCGCCGCCGGCCGCAAGGGTTGCAAGCACGGCGGTGAGCATGTAAGCGACGGGGTCGTTGGAGCCCGATTCGACCTCGAGCAGCGAGTCAGTGCCACCTCTCAGCGACAGACTGTGCTCGCGCAGCACGCTAAAGACGCTCGCTGCGTCGGTCGACGCCACGACCGAGCCCAGCAGCAGGCCGCCGATCCAGTCGAAGCCTAGCGCGAAGTGTGCAAAGGCGCCCGTGATGCCGGCGGTAATAACGACGCCGAGCGTGCTCAGCAGCACTGCGGGTACGGCGACGGGCTTGGCGCGGTCGATGTTGGTGTTAAAGCCGCCGTAGAACATGATGAACAGCAGCGCCGTGCTGCAGACGGTTTCGGTGAGCGCGTAGTCGCTAAAGTCGATGTGCGCCGGACCGTTGACGCCCAGCAGCATGCCCAGCGCGATAAAGATGAGCAGGGTGGGGAAGGGGAGCTTTTTGCCGACGGGTTTGATGGTCAGGCACAAAATGATGACGAGGCCTATAAAGAGAAGTATCTGGTTCATGGATAGTGTCCGCTCCTGGGAGGTTGGCGTGGCACGGTCAGTTATCTGCGGTTATTTGTACCCAAAGATGGTGGGTTTATGGGAACGGATTGCGGGCGTGCGCATTTTCGACACGAGGCTGCGGCGTGTGCGAAGCTGGCCGGGAATCAGCTGCCGGCGGTGCACCGAGAACGGCGCGCGCGGGCGTGCGGCTGCTAACGACCGTTGGCGACGCGTGGCCCTTCCCAGCTTTATTGCAACGGAGTACAATGGATAACGTTTAAGTTCAACTTGAAGTTTTAGTTGTGGCTCCGGGCTTCGGCCGTAATGCAGGGAAAGGCGTTCCATGGCGATCTATGTGACATCTGATGCTCACGGGCACGTGCGCGCGCTGGACGAGGCCCTTTCCAAGATTTCGCTGGCGTCCGACGACACGCTGTACGTGTTGGGCGACATGATCGATCGCGGGCCCGATCCGGTCGGCGTCATCAACTTGGTGCGATCGCTGCCCAACGCTCGCGTGCTTAAGGGCAACCACGAGCAGATTATGCTCGACGCGATCATTGGCCAGGACCCGCTTGATGCCGAGACCTGGGATATCAACGGCGGTTGGACCACGCGCCAGCAGCTCAACGAAATGGAGTTTGAGGCATACGAGGAGCTGGTGCGCTGGGCTGCCGCCCTGCCGCTCTATGCGGTGGCAGAGACTGCCGAGCGTCCGTATCTGCTGGTGCACGCCGGTATTCAGACCGAGGCAGCGCGTGCGTTTTTGCTTGAGCATGGTGCCGATTGCGGTGACGGCAGGGGAGCGGTCGATGCCGATAGCGAGTTGCTGCAGCAAATGCTCGCCGTGCAGTCGTCCGATGACTTGCTGTGGATTCGCCATGGCTATTGGGATGCCCCGACGGGGCTGCTGTCTGCCGAGGGCAAGGGTCCGGTCGTGGTGAGCGGCCACACGCCCACGGTGTCGCTCGGGCGCTATTGCGAGGTAGGCGGCCTGGCGGGACTCGATGAGGAGTCGGGGCGCGGACAGATGGTGCGCCTGGGCGGCGAGGATACCGCCGGCGTTCCCGACCGCATCGACATCGACTGCGCCGCCGCCACCGGCTCCGAGTTCGGCCGTGTAGGCATTCTGCGCCTAGACGACGGGGCGGAGTTCTATGCAAACATTCTGCCCGGCGAATAATCGGTGCAAAGGGTAGCTAATTTGGGACGGGGCTTTTTTGACTACTTTTGCCCTTCTGCCCATCAAATGATTTTTCTGGGGCGGGGATTACATAATCATTTGGCTGCCCGCTGGCTAAGTGAGTAGACTATTTTGGAAATGCTGAGCACCCAACATGTTTGCTTCAACAAAACCGCAGGTCACAGACTTGTACTTTGTCGGTGTGGTCGGGGATTCGGTAAAAGTCTACTCACTTAGTTTTGCGTGATGCATATTGTCCGCAACAAGACCCCAGCCCGGGTAATTCCATCGCAAATTCCGGTGGCCGAGGCAGCTAATTAGACACCGTACGGGTTGCGGGCTCGTTCTATGCGCTGGCGAATGTGGGCGTACTCGACAATCAACAGCACCAGCAGTAGGGCCATGATAGCCAGGTAGCTCACGACGGCACCCATTAGCCCCAGTAGGTTGATGAGGACCATCGGCACCACCACGCTCACGGCAAAGCAAATGAGGTAGATCTTGGTGACATCGCCGGCGTGGCGCAGCACTGTGATAATGGCGTAGATAAAATCGATGGCTGCGGTGATGCCGCCGGCGACGACCATCAGCAGCGCCAATGTGTGGTAGCGCTCAAAGTTGAGGCCGTACATAAAGCTCATAAGGGGAATGCCGGGGCCTGCCATAAACGCGGCGCATGCGCCAGTGAAACCCAAGATCAGCGCCATGACGGCGACAATAATTAAGTCAAAGCGGCGACGCTTGCGCGGGTTAGCCCAAATGCTCGACAAACGCAAGAGCTGCGGTTTATAGATAAATCCAATGCTCAGCAAAATGGCCTGCGCCGGAAAGAATAGGGCATTAAAGTACAGCTGATATTTGTAGGCCAGCGTGCCTTCCATCACAAATTTGGGCATGCTCTCGATAAGGTTAAACAAAAAGAGCGCGCCAAAGAGCGGGGCGCACTGCGCAAAAAGGCGGCCGACTTCGCGTATGCTCACGCGACGCGATTTTTCGGTTTCGAGCAGGGCGAGCGGGGCGGTGACCAGCACGAGTGAGGCAATGGCGGCGACGCCCATGGCCATGGCCGCAATGGGCATGCTGCGCGTAAGGAACAGCGCCACGCTAAAGACCGCGATGACGCCGACGGAGCGCAGCGTTTGGCTCATGCCGGCCAAATAGAGCTTGTCGGCCTGCTGCAGGCGGCCCTCGTACACGTCGGCGATGCCGTCGATCACCTTATAGAGGTAGACGCCCAGGCCGATCGTCGCCATCTGCGCGTCATAGCCGCGGGCGCTGCTGTACATGAGGCCGCAGCCTAGGGCGAGAGCTCCGCAAAGCCAGCGGTTGAGCTGGTAGGAGGCAAAGGACGTCTTCTCGTCGATGTCCGAGACCTGAAAATTGCGCACGCCGTAATTGCACGCGATCATGATGAGCGTGCCGGTGACAAAGGCGATGGAGAACTTGCCGGCTTCTTCGGCCCCCACGAGCTGCGTAGACACGATAGTGAGCAGCGGAAACGCCATGCCCCACACGGCGGTGCCGAGGGTGTTCCAGAGATAGTCGCGGCGGGTGGCGTGCTCCTCGTATTCGGCTTCCTGCATGGAGAAACCGCCGCCGTAGACGGCACCGAGCAGGCGGTTCCACCAGGCGTTGACCATACGGCGGACGGGACCGGGCTCGCGATCGCGCTCGCGCCGACGGCGTGTGGCTTGGCCGCTATTTGGCCCGCCGGCGTTACGCTGACTCAGCTCCTGGATACGCGCGAGCTCTTCGGCCGTGTGGGAGGCGGGGAAGAGGCCGTTCTCGATGCGGCCGCCCTGGGCCTTTGCGGTGCCGCCTCTCGATATAGCGGGGTTGGCGATGCCGTTGCGGCGGGCGATGGCGCGGCGGATGCTATCGAGGGGCGAGATGCTCAAGGCGGGTCCTTTCTATTGCTGCGTTCTAGTATAGACGCGACGGTGTCACTCATGTTTTTGAACGGATTGTTCAATATTTTCGGGGGGCGGCAGTAAATTGTCGGTGAGCGTGCGGTATCCTGTTGAAGTTATGTGATACCACGATGCCGCCCGCGCGGCACCAAGGAGCTTCTACCTATGGACGTCGCCGCATTCTTGCTGGCTCTTGTGCCGATCATTTGGCTTGTCGTGATGCTGCTGTGCTTTAAATGGCCAGCTTGGAAAGCCGCCATCGGATCGTTTGTCCTCTCGTGCGTGCTTGCCTTCGCATGGTGGCACCTGCCGGCAGCGCAGATTGCGACCGCCTCGCTCGAAGGCTTTTTGATGGCCCTGTGGCCCATCGTTTTGGTAATCATCGCCGCGGTGTTCACGTATAACCTGTGCGTTCGCACGGGCGCCATGGACGTGATCGGCAGCATGATCACCTCCATCAGCAGCGATCGCCGTCTTCTGGCGCTGCTTGTGGCCTGGTGCTTTGGTGGCTTTATGGAGGGCATGGCCGGTTTTGGCACCGCCGTTGCTATTCCCGCCGGCATGCTCGCGGGCCTGGGCTTTGAGGCCGTGCCCGCCGTGCTCATCTGTCTGCTGGCCAACGGCGTGCCCACGCCCTACGGCTCCATTGGCATTCCCACGGTGTCCGTTGCCGGTCTGGTGGGCCTGGATCCGCTACATTTGGCGACCGTTCAGATGGTGCAGCTGGCGCCTTTCTTTGCGATGATGCCGTTGTTTATCGTGCTGGTTGCGGGTCGTGTCGCCGATGACCAGGGTAATGTTGCGGGCGTTGCCGAGCGCCTGAACGGCGTGGCGGGCATCGCCGTGCTCTCCGGCGTGTCCTTTGCCGGTGCGGCGCTTGTCGTTGCTATGTTTGTGGGTCCCGAGCTTGCCGTCGTCGTCGGTTCCATCGTTTCGCTCGCGCTGACAGCTGCGCTTGCCATGCGTGCCGAGAAGTCGGGGCATCTGGACGCACGCTTCCACATGAATATCGAGGCCGGCGAGCAGCTCACCGCTAAGTCGGCGCTTTCGGCTTGGTCGTGCTTCATTTTGATCTTTGTGCTGCTGTTGGGAACGTCTAACCTGGTGCCTGCCGTGCATGCTGCGCTCGCACCGTTTGCGAGCCAGGTGCAGGTGTATTGCGGCGAGAACCCCGGCACGCTCACGTTTTCGTGGATCAACACGCCGGGCGTCTGGATTTTCCTGGCGGCGTTTGTCGGCGGCGCCATTCAGGGTGCTTCGCCGCGCATGATGGGCAAGGTGCTGGCCGCGACCGTCAAGCAGATGATGCCGACGGTCATTACCATGCTTTCGGTTCTGGGCTGTGCCAAGGTTATGGGCTATGCGGGCATGATCTCTTCGATCAGCGCGTTTTGCATTGCGGTCGCCGGTGGCCTGTACCCGATTCTGGCTCCGTGGATCGGCGCGGTCGGTGCGTTCGTGACCGGTTCGGGCACGTCTTCTGGCATGCTGTTTGGTCCCATCCAGAGCCAGGCTGCCACCGCGCTGGGCGTGAGCGACTACTGGATGGTCGCGCTGAACGCGCTTGGCGTCGCCGCCGGCAAGATGATCTCGCCGCAGACGCTTGCCATCGGCCTGGCCGCCGTGCACGTACGCGGCAAGGATGCCGAGCTCCTGGGCGCCGTCCTGCCCTACGCCGCCGGCATGCTGGTCCTTATGAGCGCCATCGCCATGCTCGGCCAAGGCCTGCCGCTATAGTTGGCACTTAGGGACGCTCCTTTTGTGCCGGCATCCGGGGACACTCCTTGAATGTTGCCTGTTCAAGAGTATCCCCAACGACTCGTCGTTTAAGAACGTCCCCAATGACTACTCAATGACTAGGCCGCTTGCCTGGGATTTTTGACCGTTGGGCGGGCTTGCCGCCCTTGCCGCAAAAGCGTTTTTGCATATCGGGTACAACGGGCTTTACGTGAGTAAAGTGCGCGCCGCGCCCGCGAGGCGCGTTTTTAAAGGAGGCCCCATGCCTGGTGTTACCCCTGCAGAAGTTCTGTCCAACTATGGTATTACGCTGGTCGAAGATCCCGCCGAGAATCAGCCGCGTCTGCTGGTCGATCTACCTGCTGCGGAGCTCGTCGAGCACGCCATCCGCCGTGAAGAGGGCCGCATGGCATCCAACGGCGCGCTGGTAATCGAGACGGGGGAGCGCACCGGCCGTTCTCCCAACGACCGCTTTATCGTTGACACCCCCGATGTTCACGACAAGATCGCCTGGGGCGCCGTCAACCGCCCGCTTTCGATTGAGAGCTACGAGGCCATCAAGGCCGGCATCGTTGACTACCTCAACGAGCGCGACGTGTTCGTCACGCGCGGCATGGCGGGTGCCGACCGCAACCACACGCGTCGCCTGCTCGTTGCCTGCGAGCGCGCGAGCCAGGCGCTCTTCATTAAGCAGATGCTCGCCCGTCCGCTCGCTCGCGAAATTGCGCGCACCGGCGAGCCGGACTTTTGCGTGCTCGCGGCACCCGGGTACCAGTGCGACCCCGCCATCAAGGGCCTCAACTCCAGCGCCGCCGTGGTCATCAACTTCCAGGAGCGCGTGATTCTGGTTGCCGGCACCGGCTACTCCGGTGAGATTAAAAAGTCCATCTTCAGCGTCATGAATTACCTGCTGCCCGTCGAGGACGATGTGCTGCCCATGCATTGCTCGGCCAGCATGGATCCCGTCACGCACGAGACCGCCGTGTTCTTTGGCCTGTCCGGCACCGGCAAGACCACGCTTTCGGCCAATCCCACGCGCCTGCTGATCGGCGACGACGAGCACGGTTGGTCCGACATGGGCATCTTCAACATCGAGGGAGGCTGCTACGCCAAGTGCGAGGGCTTGGACGAGTTTCACGAGCCCGAGATCTTCAATGCCGTTCGCTTTGGCGCGATCTGCGAAAACGTGGTGCTCGACGAGAACCGCAAGCCCAACTACGATGACGTCTCGATCACGCACAACACGCGCGTTGCCTATCCCGTCGAGCATATCCCCAACGCGTGGACCAAGGGCATGGGCACCACCCCGAGCGTCGTGCTGTTTTTGACCTGCGATGCCTTTGGCGTGCTGCCGCCTATCTCGCGCCTGACGGCCGATGCCGCCATGTATCACTTTGTGACGGGCTTCACCGCAAAGATCCCCGGTACCGAGGTCGGCGTCACCGAGCCCACGCCCACGTTCTCCTCGCTGTTCGGAGAGCCGTTTATGCCGCTCGACCCCATGGTCTACGCCAAGATGCTCGGCGAGCGTATCGCCGACGGTCGCACCCGCGTCTATCTGCTCAACACCGGCTGGATTGGCGGCGGTTATGGCGTGGGCCATCGCATCGAGCTTGCCTACACGCGCGCCCTGGTCGCACGCGCCCTCGACGGTACCATCGAGGACAGCGAGTTCTTGCACGACGATATCTTTAATGTCGACATTCCCACCACGTGCCACGGTGTGCCGGACGGCATCCTGGTGCCGCGCCAGTACTGGCAGAGCACAGCGCGCTACGACGAGGCCGCGCACAACCTGGCGGTGATGTTCGAGGAGAACTTCGAGAAGAAGTACTCGCACCTGCCCGAGTCCGTCAAGGCCGCCGGCCCGCACGCTCAGGTGTCCGCCGAGGCCCGTCATCGCGGCCGCGGCCTACTGGGACTCCGCCACTAGCGTCGCCTCGAGTCCATATCCACCACAAAGAGGCAGGCGCCTTTGTGGTGGTTTTGCTCGTGTGGATGACTCGGGTTACAATGCGCCTGACATATCGTCCCCTTCTCCGGATGGGGACAGCGTAAGCGCTCTTGTGACGGCACCGTAGGACTTTGAAGGTGGCCGTTGTAAGGGCGCTTTTTGTTTAGGTGCCCTCGCTCGGGCGCGCACAATGAAAGGAGCACGTATGAAGAGCTTTGTTGCCGAGGATTCATTTTGGGAGCTATTTCCACAGGCGGCGGTCGGTGTTGTGGTCGTGGAGGGCATGAAGCCCGCGGCTCAGATTCCTCAAGAGGACGTGGACGCGATTGCGGCGCTGCTCGATCGCGCCAATATCGATGCGGAGCGTCATCTGACAAGCGATACCATCAGCGAGAACGCGCCGGTCAAGGCTTGGCGCGAGGCCTATCGCCTGTTCAAGACTAAAAGGGGCGCCCGCTGCTCAATCGAGAACTTGCTCAAGCGCGTGCTCAAGGGCAAGCCGGTCGGTCATATCACACCGGCGGTGGATATTTACAACACGGTGTCGCTGACCTACGCGCTGCCCGTGGGAGGCGAGGATTTGCACGCGATTGAGGGAGACCTTCGCTTGAAGGTGACCGACGGTGGCGATGCGTTCCTGCCGCTTGGCGAGGAGGCAGATGATCCGACGCTGCCCGGCGAGCTCGCCTACATCGATGATGCGGGCGCCGTGTGCCGCTGCTGGAACTGGCGCGACGGCGTTCGAACGGCTCTGTCCGACGATTCTGCCGATGCGTTCCTGGCGATTGAGTGTGTAGAGCCCGAGCGAATGGGGGACTGTCAGGCCGCGATCGATCGCTTGGCCGAGCTGCTTGAGCGCTATCTGGGAGCGACGGTTGTCGTTAAGACGCTTGTGACCCGCGATAACCCGCGCGTGGAACTCTAGCTCGGGCCAAACCGCCACACAAACCACCACAAAGGTGCTGTTCCCTTTGTGGTGGTTTTTATGTTGATGGGTTAACAATTGCGATATTTGGGTACGGGGGTTCGGGCATGCGGCTAAGATGTTTACCCGTTAGCATCATGCAAGCGAAAGGCGGTCGTCTCCCATGCAGCAGAACGACGAGACACGTTTTGAGGATTTTGTCGGACTGATTAGCGGGCTCTACAAGGAGATCCAGCGCATTAAGGCATCTGAGGGAGCAAGGCTGGGTCTTAAGGGTTCCGATATCATGTGCCTGTACTATCTTGAGCGCAGCAAGGACGGCCTGACTGGTGCCGACCTCGCCCGCATGGCAGGCGTGACCCGCGCTGCCGTCTCGCGCACGCTGGCGCATCTGGAAGAGGGCGGCTACGTCGAGGTCGACGATTCGGGCGATGCCGCCGTTAAGTATCGCGCCCCGGTTCGCCTGACCACGTTGGGCGGCGAGAGCATGAATGAGGCCGATCGTATTATTCGCGAGGTGCTCGACGCCACCGGCAAGGCCATGGGCGTGGAGCAGCGCGAGCAGATGTACGCGTCGCTGCGTACGATTCTCGACACCCTGCGCGAGCTGTAGGGCAGCCTAGGCATTTGCTTCCCATTAACAACTGCATCGTCCCGTTTGAGCGCGTATACCGTGCCGGGGCATTGCTGTCAAAATTCCCTGCGCGGGACCTGCGCAAGAAAGGATTCGCTATGTCCGTCCGCATTATTACCGATTCCGCAAGCGATATGTCGCCGGCGGAGCACCCGGCACTGGCTGTTTTGCCACTGTCCGTCACCTTTGGTACCGATGTGTACATGGATGGCGTCGACATCGATCACCAGCGCTTTTACGAGATGCTCGTGGAGCGCGATGAGCTGCCCAAGACCGGTCAGGTCAACCCGTACGCGTTTTCGCAGGCTATCGCCGAGGTTCGTGAAGCCGGCGATGAGGCCGTGATTATTACCGTGGGCGCTAAGCTTTCCGGCACCAATCAGAGTGCCCGTACCGCACTTGCCGAGGCCCCGGGCGGCGATGTGTTCGTGGTAGACAGCAACAACGTCACCCTGGGCGAGCGCGTGCTGGTCGAGTATGCCCTGTGCTTGGTGGACGAGGGCCGTAGCGCGGCCCAGATCGCGGCGGCGGTCGAGGCCGTGCGCGACCGCGTGGTGGTTATCGGCCTGCTCGAGACGCTGGAGTACCTGGTGCGCGGCGGTCGCCTGTCTGCTGCGGCCGGCGCCGTGGGTGCGCTGCTCAACGTAAAGCCCGTGGTGGCCGTCGAGGACGGTCTGATCGTGCAGCTGGGCAAGGCGCGCGGTTCCAAGAACGGTCGCAACCTGCTGAACCAAAAGATCGAAAAGGCGGGCGGCGTCGACTTTTCCATGCCGCTGGCGCTCGGCTATACGGGCCTTTCGGATGCGGTGCTCAAGAAGTATATCGAGGACAGCGCCGCGCTGTGGGCTGGCCACACCGAGGGCGAGCTGCCCGTTCACACCATCGGCGCCACCATCGGCACCCATGTAGGCCCCGGTGCCGTAGCCGTAGCCTTCTTCCAGCCTGCCAACTAACCGACCTGCCAAAAAGGGACAGGTTTATTTTGGCAGGTTTTATCTGGGCAAACGCTACCTGCCATGCCATGTGATTCCTCGGCGATGACGGGGTTGCGGACCATCGGCCGCACGGAGGCCGCAAATGATCCGCAACCCTGCCGTCCCCGAGGGATCATTTGATTTATGCTGTTGCGGGCGGAAAGGAGCATCGATGGCGTCTGAGGGCTTTTTTGAGCGGGTGTACGAGGTAGTCGAGCAGATCCCTGAGGGGATGGTTGCCACGTACGGCCAGGTGGCGCTGCTCGCCGGCCGTCCACGAAGTGCGCGGTACGTGGGCTATGCGCTGCACAGCAATCCGCGCCCTGGTCAGATTCCCTGCCATCGTGTGGTGTTTGCCGATGGCAGCATTTGCGAGGGCTTTGCGTTTGGCGGCCCCGATGCTCAGCGCGAACTTCTGCTGGGGGAGGGCGTGACGTTTGTCGACCCCATGCACGTCGACTTGGCCGCCTGTCGTTGGCCAGCAGGGCTCTAGCGGCTCTGCCGTGGCCAAAACCACCACAAAGGTGCCTGTCCTCTTTGTGGCGGAACGCTGGCTCCATTGATGTTTCCCCAGATAAAACCTGCCAAAATAAACCTGTCCCTAATTGGCAGGTTTAACGGGGTTAACTTATGCAGAAGGTGTGGCGGCACGATTTGACGCTGTAAAGTAAACAAAGGCGAACTATATTGTATGCAGCAACGGAGCAGGCAATAGGCGATGAAAAAGCCTGCCCTGTTGAGTTTGATTCGCATTCCTCCCCTCTGTGCGATTCAACGGTGTACTTCAGGAAAGCGCCCGTCGGCTGCCATGGTCGGCGGGCGCTTTCCTGTAGGCATGGGGCAAACCCATCAGGTCTGTTATCCCATAATGAGGTACTGACGTTTGGTTTTAGGGGGGGCACTAACTTTGATTGTTAGTCCCGCTTACAGCAACCGATCTTGGTAAATCCCTGCGGCGCTTCTTCGCCTGCGGGGATTCTTGGGCTGTCGCTTCCCAGATATGCTTCTACATGCCGCGCGAACGCTTGCCACGACCACTCGTCTTTATCGGCCTCAAGCCGATCGGGAGAAATCGCGTTGAACAGGCATGTTGGAATCTCGTGCTCGTGCAGATTCTTAGCGATACACGGTGTGCAGCCCTTCTCGTGGTTGACAGGGTTAAATGGGCATTTCCGGTCGTTGCAGGTACAAAACGCAACTGAGCTCATGGGACTCCTTCCGGTCGGTCGGGTCTGCCGTAAAAGCTGCCGCATGTTAAACAATAGGGTGTCATTGCTTAACAGGATATAGCCTCAAGGTGCTTGCGACTTAGGGGTTCTGCCAAGCGGCTGAATATCTCGGCGACCGACCTCTGAAGAAAACAAAACCGTCGCAACGAGGATTGTGCCAATCGCGGCGGTTTAGTTTGAGTGTTGTTTATTGCTCTCGACTAGTACACCATGCCCATGGCGTCCTGAACCTCGGCCAGGGTCTGCTCGGCGATCTCGTTGGCACGACGGTTGCCCTCGTGCAGCACGTCCTTCACATAGTCCAGGTCGTTCTCGTAGCGCTGGCGACGCTCGCGGATCGGTGCGAAGTACCCGTTGACGGCCTCGGTCACGTACTTCTTGAGCTGGCCGGAGCCACCCATGCCAATCTCCTCGGCAATCTCGACCTCGGAACGGCCAGTGCAGATGGCGGCGGTCGAAAGCAGGCCGGACACGCCGGGGCGGTTCTCGGGATCAAACGTAATCATGCGTTCGGAGTCGGTCTGGCTCTTCTTGATGCGCTTGGCCGTCTCCTCGGCGGTCATCGAGATATTGATGGCGTTGCCGTAGCTCTTGCTCATCTTGCGGCCGTCCAGGCCGGGCAGCAGCGGGGCCTCGGACAGCAGCGCGTCGACCTCGGGGAACACCTTGCCGTAGCGGTTGTTAAAGCGGCGGGCGATGGTACGGGTGAGCTCGATGTGCGGCAGCTGGTCGCGACCGACGGGCACAACGTTACCCTTGCAGAACAGGATGTCGCAGGCCTGGTGTACCGGATAGGTGAGCAGAAGGCCGGTGAGCTCGTGGCCCGAGGCCTCCATCTCGGCCTTGACGGTGGGGTTGCGCGCCAGCTCGGCCTCGGAGACCAGCGACAGGAACGGCAGCATGAGCTGGTTGGCGGCGGGCACGGCGGAGTGCGTGTAGATCATGGTCTTGTCGGGGTCGATACCGCAGGCAAGGTAGTCCATGACCATGTTATACACGTTGTCCTGGATGTGCTCGGTGGTGTCGCGGTCGGTGATGACCTGGTAGTCGGCAATGAGCACGTTGGTCTTGGCGCCCATATTCTGCAACTCCACGCGGCCCTTGAGGGTGCCAAAGTAGTGGCCTAGGTGCAGACGGCCGGTGGGGCGGTCGCCGGAAAGCATGGTGAACTTCTCGGGCGTCTTGGCCAGGCCCTCGCGAATGGCGTTGCTCTTTTGCAGCGCGACTTCGTAGCTGTTCTCGTTTGGCATGATTGCTCCTAACGTATGTTCATGGGTCAAGATGATAACGCGTTTATTGAGAGGGGCGGGCGAAAGTGGGCAAGGGGGTGGTAAGGCGAGACATGCGTGGCGGTCGAGGCGCGGTCACGAGCGGCCGACGGTAAGCAGAGTGACCTTCTGCAGCAAACCTTAATGCCTGTGGTGGCGCTCTTCCTTACGCTCCTCGGCCGCTTGCTCCTCCTGCTTAAAGGCGGGGTCGTCGGGGGTTATCAGCTCGTCTTCGTGCGTGCGCTTGTTGTAATGGTGGCGTAGCACGGGCTCAAACAGGTGCAGGTGCTTGGCGAAGGCTGCCGAGCCAATGCCAAGGACGGTAAAGATGAGCACGCGCATGGGGACTTCGACCTGGTTGATGGCGGCCGCACCGGCCGAAAGCAGGACACACCAGGCATAGATAAGCAGCACAGCCTGCTTTTGGTTATAGCCCTCTTGAATGAGGCGGTGGTGGATGTGGCCTTTGTCGGCCTGCCCAATGCTAATGTGGGCGCGCTTGCGGCGCACGATGGCGCTAAACGTGTCGATGATGGGCACACCGGCAACGATGAGCGGAATGATAAGCGAGGTGAGCGCGGCGGTGCGGCTCACATTAAGCAGCGAAATGGAACCCAGCGCAAAGCCCAGCAGCAGCGACCCCGAGTCGCCCAGAAAGATGCTCGCGGGGTTGAAGTTGTAGCGCAAGAAGGCCAGGCAGGCGCCAAACAACGCGATGGAGAGCGCGGCGGCATCGATGCGGCCCGAGAGAACGGCCATCGAGAACATCGTGAACGATGCGATGCCGCAGATGCCTGTGGCCAGGCCGTCAAGGCCGTCGATGAGGTTGATGATATTGGTGAACGCCACCAGGTAGACCACGGTGATGGGGTAGGCAAGCCAGCCGAGCATGATCTCGCCGGGGGCAACCGGGTTGACGATGACGCCGATTTTTAGGCCACCCACGCAGGCGATGAGCGCGGCGAGGACCTGGCCGGCGAGCTTTTGCTTGGGCTTAAGCTGGAAGACGTCGTCGATCGCGCCGGTCGCAAAAATGACGGTAAAAGAAAGCGCTAGCATGGGGTAGCTAATGTGCAGGCGCGGATGCGGGACCAAGACGGGCGGCCAGCCCAGATGCCAGGTGCCCATAATCTGAACGATGCAGGCAACGACCAGGCCCAAAAAGACCGCCGTACCTCCCAAGCGCGGGATGGGCTTGGTGTTGATACGGCGTTTTGAAGGATAGTCAACGGCGTCGAGCTTGATTGCCAGACGTTTAACCAGGGGCACCGTGAGGAAGGTCGTGATATATGCCGCGGCTGCCACGCAAAGGAACGGTATGTAGCTCGTGGATGAAGCCATGTATCAAAAACCGCCAAGCGTCGAAGGAAAAGGTCAAAGGATGCCATGCCGCAAAGGGTATAGCTGACCCATGATACTCGACCAAAGGGGGTGCGGGGAATCGCGCCAATCGATAATCACGTGCTTACCAGATATTGGGATGGTGGCGGGGGTTCTGCCGAGTGCCGTTGGGTGTCATACGGGATCTGCGATGGCTATTTTTGGCAAAAACGGCAAAAGAAAACCACCCCCCACGTTACGAAAATGAACCCACCTAAAACAGGTGGGTGCCCTCATCGACCGTTCCAGCGTCCTTAACAACGAAGGATACCTGTACTACGTACGACTGTGTGGGCTCCCTAAATAAACGCGACGGTTCACCCAGTTGCTCCGCGGGGGGCGGAATAGCTACATCATAAAGCTGCACTTTATCGATTCCAGTCTTGACTTTACAAAAATCGTGTCGGACGATTACGGCGCCTTGGGCTCGAGCCGTCTGCGCGGTTGGTCCTTTTGCGTTTGAGCTGCTGAATCGTTGTTTTGGAGCATGTTTTTATGCCGACGTCGTTGACCGAACTTTTTTCGCCCGCCTGCCATTTGTGTCCGCGCCGTTGCGGTGCGGCGCGCGATGAGGGCGCACGCGGCGCATGTGGCGCTAACGACACGCTCAAGGTGGCCCGTGCGGCGCTTCATATGTGGGAGGAGCCGCCTATTTCGGGCGAGGCCGGTTCGGGCACGATCTTCTTTAGCGGCTGCTCGCTCAAATGCGTCTATTGCCAGAACCACGAGATCTCGACGGGCAATTTTGGGCTTGAGATTATGCCCCAGCGTTTGGTCGAGATTATGCTGGAGCTGCAGGACCAGGGTGCCAACAATATTAACTTGGTGACGGCGACGCACTACGCGCACCTGCTGCCGGCTGCGATTGCCGCGGCACGGGCGCGCGGACTGGTTGTTCCAATCGTCTACAACACAAGCGGTTATGAGCGCGCGAGTGCCGTGGCGGCGCTCGGCGATCTGGTCGATGTGTGGCTAACCGACTTTAAATATGCCGATGCGGGGCTTGCGCAGTCGCTCTCCCACATTAAGGACTACCCGCGTGTGGCCGTGTCGGGTTTGGCGCAAATGGCGCGCGAGATTGAGCGCCGTGGGGGAGAGCTGGTGGACGAGGACGGGCTCATGAAGCGCGGCATGATCGTGCGCCACCTGGTGTTGCCGGGGCATGCGGACGATTCGTGTCGCGTGCTAGACCTGGTGTGGCAGACGGTGGGTGATGTGCCGATCTCGGTCATGAACCAGTACACGCCCAACGCGCTCATGCGCGAGCAGGGCGGCGACTTGGCGCGAGCCGTGACGCGCGAGGAGTACGAGCGGGTGCTCGACCATGCCGACGACCTGGGCTTTACGACGATGTTCTGGCAAGAGGGCGGCGCGGTAGACGAGAGCTTTACCCCAGCGTTCGACACCACCGGCGTCCTCACCAGCGCAAAGTAGCGCTTTTGAGCAGTCTTTTTGGGACGGGGCTATTTTAGCTGCCCCTGCCGTTAATCGTCCAAATCGTTTTCGCTATCTGCCTGGGTAGCTAAAAAGCCCCGTCCCAAAAAGACTGCTCCCGGTGGGGGTCGAGCTACCATCCGAAAAGTAGTCAAAAAAGCCCCGTCCCAAAAAGACTGGGTATTGGGCGTTGACAGTTGGCGAGCCGTAGGTAAAATATCAACTTGTCCTGGGGACGTAGCTCAGTTGGGAGAGCGCTGCCGTCGCATGGCAGAGGCCGAGGGTTCGACTCCCTTCGTCTCCACCCTTGGATTTGATAAGCCGCTGACATTGTGTCGGCGGCTTTTTTTGAAAGAAAGGGCTGCACCATGGCCGAGCTTGATTCCCAACCATTGTCCGACGAGGAGCGCGCCGAGTTGGAAGAGCTCCGCGCTGAGAAGGCCCGCCGCGAGGCCCAGGAAGAGGCCCGGCGCGAGCGTGAGGAGCTGGCCGCCCTGCGTGCCGAGCATGCGAAGGCCGAGGAGGCCGCTGCCAAGGCCGCATCCGAGCCTGCGCCTGCTGCACCCAAGCCTCAGCCTAAGAAAGCCGCCCGCCCCAAGCCCGCCGAGCCCAAGCCGAGCCGTGACGAAATGACGTTTGCCCAGCGCATGGTCACTTCCAAGGAGCCCACGGCCGAGGGCGAGATCCCCGGTATGGCCCCGGCTCAAAAGATCATCATCGCGCTCGCCTTGGTCGCGTTTGTCGTCTTTATGGGCTACACGATCATGACCAGCATGGGCCTGCTCTAACCGATTTGCATCGGGCGTCATGTCCGCATGCTCTGCTCTCGTCCAACCCTCAACCTCTGCACAACGCATCCGAAAGGTCGCCCCATGGCTTTGACCGACATCTCGCATCCCACCGACATCGCAATGCTCACCGATCTGTACGAGCTCACTATGGCCCAGGGCCTGTGGGAGAGCGGCAAGGCCAATGAGCAGGGCTGTTTTACCGCGTTTTACCGTGACCATCCGTTTGGCAGCGCCTACGCCGTTATGTGCGGCACCGCTGAGCTGCCCGAGCTGGTCGAGAACCTTCGCTTTACGCCCGAGGATATCGACTACCTCGCATCGCTCCAGGCCCCGGCCGGCGGCGCGATGTTCAAGCCCGAATTCCTCGACTACCTGCGCGATTTTCGTGCGCATGTAAACATCGACGCCGTCCCCGAGGGCGAGCTCGTCTTTCCGCGCGAGCCCATGGTGCGCGTCACCGGCCCCGCGCTGGAGTGCCAGCTGCTCGAGACGGCGCTGCTCAACATCGTCGGCTTCCAGACGCTTGTCGCCACCAAGACGGCGCGCGTGGTGCTGGCGGCGGACGGCCGTCCCGTGGCCGAGTTTGGCCTTCGCCGCGCCCAGGGTCCCGATGGCGGCCTGGCCGTCGCGCGCGCGAGCTACGTTGCCGGCTGTTCCTCTACGTCCAATGTGCTCGCCGGTCGCCGCTACGGTATTCCCGTCTTTGGCACGCATGCGCACAGCTGGGTGATGAGCTTCGATTCCGAGCTCGAGGCCTTCCGTGCCTTTGCCAAGTCGAGCCCCAAGAACTGCACGCTGCTCATTGACACTTATGATGTGCGCGAGGGCTGCGAGCATGCCATTACGGTTGCCAAGGAGATGGAGGCGGCGGGCGAGCGTCTGTCGGCCATTCGCATCGACTCAGGCGACCTCGCCAAGCTGTCCAAGTATGTCCGCGGCCGTTTCGATGCCGAGGGCCTGCCCTATGTGGGGATCTCGGTTTCCAACGATCTGGATGAATACACGATTCAGTCGCTGCTCGACCAGGGTGCGCCCATCGATAGCTTTGGCGTGGGCACCAAGCTCGCGACCTGCTACGACCAACCGGCGCTGGGCGGCGTGTACAAGCTTTCCGCCCGCCGTGCGAGCGAGGCGGACCCGTGGACGCCGGTGGTCAAGCTCTCCGAGCAGCCCTACAAGCGCACGATTCCAGGCGTGCAGCGCGTGCGCCGCTATTACGACGGCTTTGGCGGCCCGGTCTGCGACATGATCTATGACGAGGACCATCTGGCGGGGAAGGGCGCCGCACGCGGCAATACCCTCGTGGCCGTGAACGATGCCGCCCTGGTGACCGACGTGTCCGAGCTTGAGTATCGCGAGCTGCTGGCGCCGATCGTGCGCGACGGCAGCGCTGTTGCCCCGCGCGAGAGCATCGAGGCCGCACGCGAGCGTTGCGCTTGGGCGCTGGACCATCTGGATCCGGTCTACAAGCGCTTCCTGTACCCGCAGACCTATGTGGTGGGCATGGAGCAGGGCCTAGCGCAGGTGCGCGACGAGCTCGTGCGCAAGAACATGGCCGCGGCTTCTGCCTTCCCCTGGGCTCGCTAATTTTGTTGGGTGTAGGGCGGAATTACGTTCCCTCTGCCGTCAGCCCGCCCGAACCCTCAACAGTTGATTGGTTTGACGTATGACGACTTCTTATAAAACGATGGTGGTAAAGATCGGTTCGTCCACGGTGGTGGGCGCCGATGGCAAGGTCAACCGCGCCTTTATCGGCGGGCTTGCCGATCAGGCTGCTGCCCTGCGCAAGCTCGGCTGGCGTCTGGTCGTGGTGAGTTCGGGCGCCATTGCCTGTGGCTATCCCGTGCTGGGCTTTGACCGCAAACCGGTCGGTGACCTGCCGAGCCTGCAGGCCTGCGCCTCGGCCGGTCAGTGCATCATCTCGTCGGCCTACGACGAGGAGTTCCATGCGCGCGACCTGCTCACCTCGCTCGTGCTGCTCACGCGTCACGACACGGCCCGTCGCACGTCCTATCTGCACGCGCGCGACGCGCTGCTGCGTCTGGTGGAACTGGGCGTGGTGCCGGTCGTCAACGAGAACGACACCGTTACCGTCGACGAGATCAAGTTTGGCGACAACGACACGCTGGCGGCGCTTGTGGGCTGCCTGGTTTCTGCCGACCTGTGCGTGACGCTCTCGGACATCGATGGCCTCTATACCGCCAATCCGCACGAGGACCCCACGGCCGAGTTCGTCCCGGTCGTGCATAAGATCGATGCCAAGATTATCGCCTCGGCGGGCGATTCTTCCACATCGGTTGGCACAGGCGGCATGATTACCAAGATCCGCGCGAGCCGCATCCTGATGACGGCTGGCATTCAGAGCGTGATTTGCTCGGGCGAGGAGCCCGATGCGCTCGTGCGCCTTGCCCGCGGCGAGAGCGTGGGCACGCTGTTCGATCCGCCGGCGGAGCGCCTGGACATTGCGCCCCGCAAGCTGTGGATTGCACTGGGCGACAAGGCGCATGGCTCGGTGACGGTCGATGACGGCGCCGCGAAGGCGCTGATCAGCCGCGGTTCTTCCCTGCTTGCGGTGGGTATTCGCGAGGTCGATGGCACGTTTGCCGAGGGCGATGTGCTCGACGTGTGCGACCCGAGCGGTATGGTTGTCGCCCGCGGTATCGCCGAGGCCGATTCGGACGTGCTGGAGCTTGCAGCCGGACGCCGCCAGGACCAGATTGCCGGCAACCGCTTGCTGGCAGACTTGGCCGAGAAGCCCGCGATCCACCGAGACAACTTGATCGTCTTTGCATAAAGAAAGACAGCGCTGCGGATCGTTTCCCGCAGCGTTGTCTTTCTCGTGCCGGCACTTGGGGACGTTTCTTATGTGCCGGCAGGTGGGGACACTCCTTTGCTAGAAGATTCGACGCAGGTCTCCGCGGTTGAGGGCCTCGTCGAAGAGGTGCTTGAATACCACACTGCCGTGCAGGCCGTCGTGCTCGAACTCGTTGGTCACCCAGGCATGTGAGTTGCCCACGCGGCTGAGCGTGTCGAGCTGCAGGCCCGAATCCACGTACATGTCGTCGAAATACACCGCGGCTTGGAGTGGCACCTCGTTGCAGGCCAGGCGCTGCGGGTCGTAAATCTTGTCCCAGCTGGTGTCTTCCATCAGCAGGTCCATGGCGGGCTTGAAGGGCTTGAGCTCGGGCATCTGCTCAAACATCCACGGGAACATGGCCTCGCCGGTAAACATGAGTGGGCGCGCGAGGGTGTCGAACTCGGCACGATGGGCCTTTTCCTCGGCGGCTGCCCAGCCAATAGGCATCGTGTCGCCATCGGCGTAGATGAACTCCTGCAGCGTCCAGTACAGCGGATTCGTGCGCGTGTTGGTGCGCTCGAAGGCGCGCATCAAAAAGCTGTCTGATACCGAGGAGCCGCAGCTCAGCGTACCGTCGCCATTAACAAACGCGTGGTCGATAATCCAGTGCATGCGCTCAAAGCTCGGCTTCATGCCAAAGTCGCTGCCCATGAGCTGCAGGCGCTCGACCGTCATCGGCGAGCCGTCGGGCAGCGCGGGCTTTTGCTCCTCGAGGGCATCTGCCAGGGCCGCCACGCGCTCGACGTCGGCGGGGTAGCGGTCGTAATACTGCTGAGTCTTGGCCGCCATACGCGGGAAGGTGTGCGCGTAGACCTCGCTGGCACTCGCCGGCACGTGCGGAATGCCACCGCAGGTAAAGCTCGCCGTCACGCCCTCGGGGAAGAGCGACAGATAGCTCAACGTCAAAAAGCCGCCGTAGCTCTGGCCGAGTGTGACCCAGGGCTTGCCGCCAAAGCCCACCAGGCGCAGGTACTCAAAGTCGCGCACGATGGAGCTGGCGAGGTGGCGCTTGAGAAAATCCGCCTGCGAGCGGGCCGCATCGGAGCCTGCCGCCTCGGCGCGCTCGCCCAGTGCGGCAATCGTGCGCCCGTCTACACAGCTGCTGCGCCCGGTACCGCGCTGGTCGGGCAGGACGACGCGGAAGTGCTTGACGGCCTCCTCGATCCAGCCGTCGCTTGTGGGCGACAGCGGACGCGGGCTCTCGCCGCCGGGGCCGCCCTGCAAAAAGAGGAGGAGTGGCAGGTCGTCGTTGATACGGTCGGGAGCGCAAACCACGCGGTAGAAAAGCTTGATGCTCTCGGGTGCGCCGGCGATGGGCGCCGGCATGGCGCCGCGGCGCATGGTGCTGCCGACGGCCAGGACCATCGGCTCCAGGCCGCGCCAATCCAAGGGGACGTCGATGCTGTGGTCCTCGACATAGAGGCCGGGGACGTGGTACGAAGTGATGAGGGCCATGCGGTACTTCCGTTCGTTGCGGTGTTTCGGGTTGACCAATTCTACCGCCATGCGCGAGGGCATGCACAAATCGGCTACCATGGTTGGCAAACTTCTAAGAGAAAGGGCCGTCCATGTCGGTCGATATAGCCACGTATGTCCACGATCTTGCCGTTGCCGCCAAGGCAGCGTCGGCCTCGCTTGCCACGGCGAGCGACGAGCAGCGCCAGGAGGCCGTGCGCGCCATGGCCGCGGCGCTGCGCGATGGCGTCGATTCCATCGTCGCCGCCAACGAGCTCGATATGTCCGCTGCGCGCGATGCGGGGACCTCGGCGGGGCTCCTCGACCGTCTGCTGCTGACGCCCGAGCGCGTCGAGGGCATGGCCGCCGGCCTGGAGAAGCTCGCTGAGCTGTCCGATCCTGTCGGCCGCGTGCTCGACCACCGCGTACTTGCAAGTGGTGTGGACCTCACCCGCGTGAGCGTGCCGCTGGGCCTGGTCGCCATGGTGTATGAGGCGCGCCCCAACGTGACGGCCGATGCCGCGGGCATCTGCATCCGCACCGGCAACGCCTGCATTCTGCGCGGCGGTTCGCTGGCCTATCACTCGTGCGCCATGATTTCCGAGTTGCTGGCCGATGCGCTCGAGGCCAAGGGTTTCCCGCGCGAGGCTATCTCGATGATCGAGTCCACCGATCGCGAGGCCACCGGCGAGCTCATGAAGCTTCGCGGTATCGTCGACGTGCTTATTCCGCGTGGCGGTGCGGGCCTGATCCAGCGCTGCGTGCGCGAGTCGCTTGTGCCGGTTATCGAGACGGGCACGGGAAACTGCCACATCTACGTGCATGAGTCGGCCGACTTTGATAAAGCGCTCAACATTATCGTTAATGCTAAGACCCAGCGCGTGGGCGTGTGCAACGCCGCCGAGTCGCTGCTTGTGGACCGCGCCGTGGCAGATTCGTTTTTGCCGGCGGTCGTGGCCGTGCTGCACGACCACGGCGTGCTGATTCACGGCGACGAGGCCGCGTGTGCCGCATGCGCCGACGCCGGTCTTGCCGAGGGCGATGACTTTGTTGCCGCAACCGAGGAGGACTGGGGCCGCGAGTACCTGGCGCTCGAGATGAGCGTGAAGGTCGTGGCGAACGAGGACGAGGCCATCGCGCACATCAACCGCTATGGCACTATGCATTCCGAGGCCATCATCGCCGAGGACGCGGACGCCTGCGAGCGCTTCTTGGATGAGATCGATGCCTCGGCCGTGTATGCCAACGCCAGCACGCGCTTTACCGACGGCGGCGAGTTTGGCCTGGGCGCCGAGATCGGCATTTCGACCCAAAAGCTCCACGCCCGCGGCCCCTTTGCCGCCGAGGCCCTCACCACCTACAAATACAAGCTCCGCGGCACCGGCCAGGTCCGCCTCTAAACCTACCAAAAAGGGACAGGTTTATTTTGGCAGGTTTTATCTGCGGTTTTGCCGGGCGACGCGTTCGCCCGGCTTTTTTCTCCGTATGCCTTTTCTGCCTTTCGGCTTGAGTCGCGGCGATATACGATAGTGACACCGTGTCCTAGCACCGACTCACCTGGAGGTATTGCCATGTCCCAGACGCTTTCCGCCGGAATCACCCGCGACCGTGCGTTCGAATTGCTCAACGAGCACAACAAAGATCCGTTCCACATCACCCACGGCGAGACGGTCGAGGGCACCATGCGCTACTTTGCGCGCGAGTTCGACCCCGAGAACGAGGAGTTTTGGGGCATCGTCGGACTGCTGCACGACCTGGATTGGGAGGAGCATGAGGACGACCCCGTGAACCACACCATCTATGCGGCCGAGATCCTCGAGGGCGAGGGCGCATCGCCCGAGCTCATCCGCGCCATCCAGACGCATACCTCGGACTTCAATACCTCGCTGCCCAAGCCCGAGCTGCAGATGGAAAAGATCCTGTTTGCCTGCGACGAACTTACCGGCCTGATTGGGGCTGCCGTCATCATGCGTCCGAGCAAGAGCGTCATGGACTTTACGACCAAGTCGCTCAAGAAGAAGTTCAAGGACAAGCGCTTTGCCGCCGGCTGCTCGCGCGACGTGATTACGCAGGGCGCCGAGATGCTGGGCTGGGAGCTCCCCGAGCTTTTCGACCGCACCATCGCGGCCATGCAGTCCTTCGCGCCCGACCGCGACACCTTCCAGGCCTAACCTGCCAAAAAGGGACAGGTTTATTTTGGCAGGTTTTATCTGGGAAAACGCTTCCGTTGGACGTTATTCAGCGGAAGCGTTTCTGTTTAACATGGTGGCGCTTGCGAATGGCGGCGCCTCGCGGCAGGCAGTTGCGCTTCGCCGTACCCGTAACTCGGCAAACGCGACGTTAGGACGCGTTCTTGATAATCCATGTTCCGAGTCCTGTCAGCAGCTGAACCTGCTTAACGGTTAGCCCTTGTTTTCGAAGCGCGAGAATCGCCTCATTGCGAAGTGGCTTGGAGACGGATTTGAGTTCCGTCGGAGCGCATCCTGCGACACTCTGCACGATTGCCGTGCCAAATGAATATGGTTTCCCATAAGGCACCAAGCGATAAGCTCGATATTGTGTTTGGGGAGGATTGCATCGAGGATCTGAAGCATGGCGATTCGGTCCTCGGCATCGTCAAACAGCAATTGCCCTCCGTTTCCACGCAACGTGACGTGGAAATAACCGGTTGGTGACTTTGAACGAGGTTTTCTCGGCATGGCCCCTCCTTTAGCTTGGATGGGCTGAAGATACCTCATTCGGGGGCTTCGGTTGTCGAGATTCAGTTCACCGACTATAGCTGCTACCTGCCGAAATGTTATTGCGTTTTTAAATTGATGCTTTTTAATGGTAATTGAGCAAGACGGGTGCGCTTGTTGTGGATGCGGGCGTTGGTTGCGTCGATCTGGACGGCCCTCGCGTGATGTCATCACAAATGGGCTTCACGCATTTTCGCGGCGATAGAAAAATGGCCGGGGCTTACAAACAAAACGGAGCACCCGACCATTTACCAATTGTTTGTTAACGTTTACCCAGATAAAACCTGCCAAAATAAACCTGTCCCTTTTTGGCAGGTCAGTTGAGGGCGGCTTGGGATAGGCGGGCTTCGGCGTCCTCCTCGGTGACGCCCAGGGCCACGGCAATCTCCTCGATGGAGCGGCGCTTGGCTTCCTTGAGTACGCGCATGTAGTAGGAGCTGGGCTTTTTATCTGCTTCCTCGGCCTGGCGAATACGGTGCATCATGGTTTTTGCCACGCGGACCGTCTCGGGCGCACCCAGCTTGAGCTGCTGCTTAAAGTGCGTCTCCTCGAGCGAGCTGTTGCGCTCGGTAAAGGTGTCGCACTCCAGCTCGTCGTAATGGCTCAGTAGGTGCTCGGCATCTTGCTGGGAGATGGCGGCATGCAGACGGTCGGCCTGCGCCACGGGGTACATGAGGATCGTCTGCGCATGTCCCTGCTTGGTCTCGAGCAACAGCATGGGCTGCGGTGTGTCTTCCCTAAAACCGACGACGGTGCAGACTCCCTGACCCGGATGAATGACGTGTTGACCGATTGAGAACATGCTACCTCCAACTTATACGAATTTACGTATGTCTAGAATACCACGCTGACGTGCGCAAACCCTTACTTTATGCAGGAAAAGCACACAAATCTGATAGGTAAGAGTATTCGATATTCTGAGCTGCCCATGCAGATGTTTATGCATTTTCGTCGGGTGCACAATCAGCAGGCAGACCGCCATCTTTGAATGGCCTTGCGACAACTGTGGTCAATTTTGTGCATATGCAATATCGATTGACTTTACCCTGCGACAGTAGTTACTGCTTGTGATAGAGTGCTGCAAACTCTGGCTTTTGCCCTACGAGTGACCAAGAGCTCGGGGGCTTTAACACAAGGAGGATCTATGCCCGAGAAGATTGAAGAGCTGGTACGCGCTGCGCTTGCTGCGGCCCAGGAGGCCGGCGACCTTTCCGCATTTGAACTTGACGATTGCGCTATCGAGCGACCGGCTGACACTTCTCATGGCGAGTGGACCTCCACCATGGCCCTGAAGTCCGCCAAGCTGGCTCACTGCGCCCCGCGCAAGATCGCCGAGGCCGTTGTTGCCCATATGCCCGAGGATTCCGCGATCGAGAAGGTCGAGATCGCCGGCCCTGGCTTCATCAACTTCTACCTCTCCGTCGCCGTCAAGAACGCTATCTTCGGCGAGGCTCGCGAGAAGGGTATGGACTTCGCTAAGTCCAACGTCGGCGGCGGCCTGAAGACCCAGGTCGAGTTTGTCTCCGCCAACCCCGTCGGCCCCATGCATATTGGCCATGGCCGTTGGGCCGCTCTGGGCGACTCCCTCTGCCGTGTTATGGACCATGCCGGTTACGATATCCAGCGTGAGTTCTATATCAACGACCACGGCTCTCAGATGAACACCTTCGGCAACTCCATCAGCACGCGCTATATGCAGCTTGCCGACATCATCGCCAAGCAGGGCGTGGATATCGACGAGGCTCACAAGCTGCTGATTGCCGACCGCGATGCCTTTGTTGCCGACGAGAACGACGAGCATCCCGAGACCCATCCGTATCAGGACAACTTTGCCGAGACTCTGGGCAAGGACTCCTACGGCGGCGACTACATCATCGATGAGGCCGCCGAGTTCTGGCGCACCGACGGTGACAAGTGGGTCGACGCCGATCCGCAGGAGCGCATGGAGAGCTTCCGCGAGCGCGGCTACGTAAAGATGGTCGACAACATGCGCGACCTTTGCCACGCCGTCAACTGCGACTTCGATCGTTGGTTCTCCGAGCGCTCGCTGTACGTGAAGGACACCGAGGGCGAGACCGCCGGCACCTCCGCCGTCGACCGCGCTTTTGAGAAGCTCGACAAGATGGGCTACCTCTACACCAAGGACGGCGCTCTGTGGTTCCGCTCCACCGACCTGGGCGACGACAAGGACCGCGTCCTGATCAAGTCCGACGGCGAGTACACCTACTTCGCCTCCGACGTCGCCTATCACTGGGATAAGTTCCAGCGCGTCGACCACGTCATCGACATCTGGGGCGCCGACCACCATGGCTACATCGACCGCGTCCGCTGTGTCTGCGACGCTCTTGGCTATCCCGGCAAGTTCGAGGTTCTGCTGGGCCAGCTCGTCAACCTGCTGCGCAACGGCAAGCCCGTCCGTATGTCCAAGCGCAAGGGCACCATGGTGACCCTGCAGGAGCTTGTCGACGAGGTCGGTTCCGACGCCGCCCGTTACACGCTCATCTCCAAGAGCTCCAACCAGATGGTCGACTTCGATATCGAGGCCGTTAAGAAGCGCGATAACTCCAATCCGGTCTACTACGTGCAGTACGCTCACGCTCGTGTGTGCTCCATTCTGCGCCGTGCCGCTGACGTTACGCCCGAGCAGGCTGACGAGATGGGCATGAAGGCCGTCGCCGCTAAGGCCATCGGCGAGAACGTCGACTACTCGCTGCTGACCGACCCCACCGAGCTTGCCCTTTCGCGTAAGCTCAACGAGCTCACCGACCTCATCGCCAGCTGCGCTCGTGACCGCGCCCCGTTCCGTCTGACGCACTTTGCCGAGGAGCTCGCCGGCGACTTCCACAGCTTCTACGCTGCCTGCCAGGTGCTTCCGAGCGAGGGCCGTCCCGTCGATCCCGAGCTTTCACGCGCCCGTCTGGCCGCTTGCGACGCCGTCCGCGTGACGCTCGCCCTGGTGCTCACTCTGGTTGGCGTTTCTGCACCCGAGCAGATGTAATCTACGGGTCGTTTGACCGTGTAGGTTTGGCTTTGCTGAGCCCTATAAGCCCGATCTCCATGCGGAGGTCGGGCTTTTTGCGTTTGGCGGGGCTTTTTGGCGTGTTGGAAAATGCTACAAAAACGCAACTATACCGGTTTACGGGGCTGAATCGCTGCCTGGCGACCATATCAACAGCAGCGAAAATAAAATCGCAGGTAGACGGCTTGCCGAATATTAAAAATGCAGGGTATGGTTGGCTTACGCCGTTCTTGCACCGTAATCCGCGATCGTTTTGAAAACGACCCCTTGGGGACGGAGGAAAACGGATCATTTTTGTCCGGTGGGAGAGCGGTGCGAAACCGTCCGCCACGAATCGGGCTTATCTACTACGTTTAGTCGCATACCCCGAACCATGCCGAAAAGTACGATATTAAAACCGCAGGTAGCGGGCTTGCGATTTTAGGAAGATCGAGGGGGTGGTCAGGGGTCGCGGGCCAAACGTAGTAGATAGGCGCGTTTCGTGGCGCGGCTATTCCGGATGCCACGGCTTCACTCCTCTGGTGCGACAGAGGAAGCGCTTTTGAGGGAGAGTGTCCCTTTTGACCAGTTGTATAAGAACGTCCAATGACTAAGTTGCAGGTGGTGGCGGTTGTGTTACACTAACGCTGCGTATTTGACGCAATCATCTCGATACAGATCAATGATGCCCGTTGTGTTTTGAACGGAGCTAGACTGTTTAGCCGCCCTGAAGGTTTATGCAGGGAGCATGTGATCGCAGGGCTTTAAAAGAAAGTTGAGCAAACACTGTGTCTGATCAACAGCAAGAAAATGCAATAAGCACGGCACAAACCACTCCCACTGCACCGGTTGCGTTGGACCAGATCGCGAAACCCGTACCGTCGCAGGCGTCGGTCCCCGAGACACACCAGAACGCTGCCTCGGCTTTGAGTGAGAACCCTGTTCCCGTCGCGCCTGCTACCGGGGAGGAGGCTGCGCCCGTGAAGCCCAAGCGCACGCGTCGTGTGGCCAAGCCCGCTGCGGATGGCGATGAGGCTGCAAAGCCCAAACGCCGCACCACGCGCACGACGCGTGCCAAGCGTCCGGTTTCCGCCGAGGTTTCGGCGCCGCTTTCAGATGAGGTTGCGCAGGCCCGCGCGCTTGCGCAGATCAGCGAAGCCCAGGTTGTTCGTGCTCGCCGTCGTGCCGCCGAGCGCGATGCCGCGGCTCTGACCGAACTCGCGGCTCCGTCCGCCCCCGAGGCGCCTTCGGCTCCGGCTCCCGAGCAGGTAGCAGAAAAGCCGGCTCCGCGCACGCGCCGTCGCACGGCGGCCAAGGTCCAGCAGGCTGCCGAGCAGGCTTCGTCCGATGCCGCCGAGACCCCGGTTCGCTCTGCGGCGGTGGAGGACGCTTCCTCTGCTGAGTCTGTCGTGCCTGCCGAGGCCGGCGGTGCATTTGTCGTCGATCCTGCTTTGCGCCCGCATCGCCGCGGCCGCAAGCCCAAGGCATTTGTCGAGGCGGAGAAGGCGGCCGCTGCCGCGGCTTCTGTCCAAGATGCCCCGGCGTTCGTCGAGCCTACAGCGGCTGCCGTGGTTTCGGCCGTGGGTGCTGATGTTCCTGAGGTCGCTGTTTCTGCCGCTGCCGAGTCTGCCGACGTTCGTCCCGGGCGCAGCCGTCACACCGCAGCCAAACGCCCAGCTAA
Source organism: Collinsella sp. SGI.184 (assembly GCF_050313415.1). NCBI lineage: Bacteria > Bacillati > Actinomycetota > Coriobacteriia > Coriobacteriales > Coriobacteriaceae > Collinsella > Collinsella sp. SGI.184. The sequence continues at coordinate 97,842 of NZ_JBNPLJ010000002.1, forward strand.
GGCAGAGGCGAAGTCCGGCGCCGAATCTGCGGTAGCTGAGTCTACCGAGGCGAGTGTCGACACGACTCCCGAGACGGAGGGCACCGATCGGTCGGCAGGCGAGAAGCCCAAGCGCACGCGCAAGAAATCTTCCAAGACCAAGTCTGCCGAACAGCAGGGGGATGCTGAGCAACAGCCCGAGTCCGACGCTAAGTCGGACGGCGAGACCCCGGCGACCGCCGATGCGCCTACGACGCCTGCCGTCGAGAGCGCTGAGGCCGAAGAGGGTTCCCGCCCCAACCGCCGTCAGCACAAGCGCAACGATGAGCGCAGCGAGCGCAAGGATGATCGCAACAACGACCGCCGCAGCCGTCAGCGCGACCGCAAACAGCGCAACAAGGAGCGCAACGCAGCTCCGACCGAGCCAACGCTTTCGCGCGAGGAGCTCGCGGCCATGAAGGTCGCCGAGCTGCGCGAGAAGGCCAAGGAGTTCGAGATCGAGACGACCGGCAAGAAGAAGGCCGAGCTCGTCGAAGAGATCTACACCACAGCCGCGAAGGCCGAGGGCTTCCGCGATATTAAGGGCATCCTGCAGATTCGCCCGGACAGCTCCGGCATCATCCATGCCCACGGCTACATGAAGTCCAATGACGACGCCTTCGTGCCCGCCTACCTCATCCGCTCCGCGCGTCTGCGCACGGGCGACGTGATCGAGGGTTCGCTTCGTCCCTCGCGCGGCGGCGACAAGCGTGCCGGTCTCGCCAAAATTACGACCGTCAACGGTCTTGATCCTGAGCAGGCCCGTAACCGCCCCAAGTTCGGCGATCTCACGCCGGTCTACCCCAATGAGCCGCTGCGCATGGAGCATGGCAAGGATTCCATTACCGGTCGCGCCATCGATATCGTGTCGCCGATCGGCAAGGGTCAGCGTGGCCTGATCGTGTCACCGCCCAAGGCCGGTAAGACCACGATTCTCAAGAAGATCTGCCAGTCTATCTCGATCAACAATCCCGAGGTGCACCTCATCTGCCTGCTCGTCGACGAGCGCCCCGAAGAGGTCACCGATATGCAGCGCTCCATTGAGGGCGAGGTCGTGGCCTCGACCTTCGATATGCCCGCCGACAACCATACCCGCGTGGCCGAGCTCGTCATCGAGCGCGCCAAGCGCATCGTGGAGTTGGGCGGCGACGTCGTGGTGGTTCTCGACTCCATCACGCGTCTTGCCCGTGCGTACAACCTGGCGGCGCCCGCCTCGGGCCGCATCCTTTCGGGCGGCGTCGATTCGGCGGCCCTGTATCCGCCCAAGCGCTTCCTGGGTGCTGCCCGCAATATCGAAAACGGCGGCTCACTCACCATCCTTGCTTCCGCCCTTATCGATACCGGCTCCAAGATGGACGAGGTCATCTTTGAGGAGTTCAAGGGCACCGGCAACATGGAGCTCAAGCTCGATCGCGATCTGGCCGACCGCCGCATCTTCCCGGCCATCGACCCCGTTGCCTCGGGCACGCGCAACGAGGACCTGCTGGTCGACGAGCAGATGCGTCCGTTTGTCTTTGGCCTGCGCCGCATCCTCGCCGGCATGAACAATACCGAGCGCGCGGCAGCATCGTTTATCAAGGGCCTCAAGGGCACCAATACCAACCAGGAGTTCCTGGTGCGTTCGGCCAAAAAGCACAGCGACTACGAGCAGATGTTCTAGTCCGTCCGCTGCACGCGACAGCAACCATAGACATGCCAGAAGGGCCGGGGTTTAGATCCTGGCCCTTTTCGTATAGCCGCTCGCCAACGATTATTGACCTCACGACCGGCAAGCAGCGATTTTCCCGTTTCAATTCCGCTTCGTCGCTTGCAATCCCCAAGGGTGTTTCGCATAATAGCAGTTAAGCTTCGCGACGGAAAACGCAGATGAAACGAACCTTATACCGTTGCTTTGGGGCTCAGGCCCCGCTTCATCTTCTCTCGCGCAGCCAACTGAATGATGCGATTTGGGTGCTGGAAGATGGGGAGAGCTCATGGCTTCTTCTGATGCAACACAACGAGCAGTCCTTGCCGGACTTTCCTGCGGGATCGGCCTTGCCGCACCCGTGGTCGTGTATGCCGCTACACTGCCGTTTTCGTCAATCAACGAGACGGTTGTCGCGGGTGCTGTTCCCTTTGCCGTGGGCGCAGTGGCCGGCGTGGGTATCTATGCCGCCTCGCTGGGTATCTCTGAGTATCGTGCGGAGCACGATGGCCGCCTGTTTGAGCCCGATGCCGTGGGCGGAGCCGCTCAGTTTAGTCGGACCTACAACGAGTTCAAGACCGCCTCTATTCCCGTTCAGCAGGAGGAGGCTGCTCCCCGGGCTGCTTCTCCTGTCACTTTGGACGAGCAGGGTCAATCCTCTTCGCTTCTCTCCGGTCTGACCGGCGCGTTTCAGCGCCGTCATGCCGATGATGGCGTTCCGACCATCGCCCGTGCCGCCAACGCCATGGACGAGGCCGATGCCTGGGCTATGATCGATAGCATGCTCGACGACGATTCGCCGGTTAGCTGCGATCCCGCTCGCTCGCGCGATGTCTACCAGGTCGCAATTGACGAGCTCACAAACGGTGAAAAGACTGGCTCCTATAACCGCGACGACATCGCTGCTGCCGCACGTGCCGTCTCGGGCTCTCATGCCGCCCCTGCGGGCAGCACTGCAGCTTTCGTGGCGCTTGTGGCCAACGCTGCCAATAATGCCGCCTATAACGGTGCTTCTTCGGCTGCGTACACCTCTGCCGCGGCGGCCGCTTCGACCGGCCAGCAGGGCGCAGCTCAGCCGGCTCCTGTCGCCGACCCCCTTGCCGATGAGCCCCTGGTTGTCGACGAGGAGACCATCGCCGCTCGTCGTGCTGCCGAAAGCTCGCTTTGGGGCGCTTCGGCCCAAATGCAGGCCGCGGAGGCGGTGCCGTACAACGCCAAGCTCGCCAGCATGCCCATCATTTCCGATGCCAAGGGTGTGGATCTCGCCGATTTGGACGAGCCCGCCGCCATCACTGCCTCTATCGATGCCCAGAATCGCGTGGATACCGACAGTCTCCCCGATGCCTCCCTCGAGGAAGATATCCCCATGGCCGATTATTCGGGCCACGAGGACATGTGGGCCGCCGCCATGGCGATCATGGCCGAGGTCGCCGAGCCCGCCCCCGCGCCGATGCCCACGCCTGCGGCCTCACCTGTGTCTGTTGCTCCCGTCTATGTCGGCCGCCACAGCTCCGTGTTTCCCGAGGATACCGCGCGTATCTCGCGCGAGGGTATCGAGCGCGCCGAGGCTATCGCCGCCGGCGTTATGGAAAACCGTCGCCACGAGCGCGTCAATCAGATCCTTGAGGAAGAGATCGAGCGCCTGCAGTCCTCTACCGCCAAGCGTACGGGCCGTGCCTATTTGAGTGTTATCGAGGGCGGTACCGCCAGTTTTACGCCGCTACGTGCCGAGGCCTAGTTCTGCATGATTAAGATCGATCGTAAGTGGGCGGTTGCGGCCTGCGCCATGGTGTTGCTGATTTGGGGCAATTCACTGGTTCCCGGCACGGGGTCCGGCTCACTGAGCCTGGCGATCATGGAGGACGTCCGCGGGCTATTGCATAGCTTGAGCCTGCCGTATGAATGGGTAACCAACTTTGTCGTCCGCAAGTGCGCACACTTTACCGAGTATATGGTGCTTGGTGTTTTGGTGACACATGCCTTTGATATCGAGGGTCGACGCACTTTTGACAGACTGCTTCCCACGGTGGTTTTTCTGTTGCTGGTCCCCTCAATCGACGAGACGATTCAGTTATTTGTGCCGGGGCGCGCCGGCATGATTACCGACGTGATGATTGACTGCTGCGGAGCGGCTACCGGCGTCGTGCTCCGATATCTCCTCCGATCGCTTGTATGCACCAAAAAGGCCGCCTAGGACGTTTTGCTTGGTCCTAGACGGCCTTGTGCGTTTGGGGGCCCTGCAGGACGCGATAGCGTTGTCTGCGCGTTATACGGGCCCGGCAATACCGTGTGTCGTTGGTGCACCCTTTACTGGAGCGCCTGTGCGCCAAGGGCCAGACAGCCCATGATGCCCTGCTTACCCTCGAGGCTGTTGTTGACAATGTAGGTATCGATGTCGTTGACCTCGGGCGTGACGATATAGCCGTTGAGCATCTCGGCGCACTTTTTGCGGGCGAGCGGCACGATGGGGGTGTGGTCGGCCACGCCGCCGCCGATGATGATCTTTTGCGGCGCATAGCACAGCGTGTAGGTCATGAGCGCCTGTGCCAGGTAGCCTGCGAGCAGGTCCATGGCCTCCGGGTCATCGGCCATGTCTCCGGCGCTTTTGCCATCCCAGCGCTTTTTAATGCCGGGGCCTGCGATGAGGCCCTCGAGGCAGTTGTCGTGGAAAGGACAGCCGCTGTGCTCGCCGATGGTGTCGCGCGGATCGCGTGTGACCAGGATGTGCCCTGCCTCGGGATGCATCATGCCATGAACGAGCTGGCCGCCCGAGAGCACACCGGCGCCCACACCGGTGCCGATGGTCAGATACACCACGTCGGTGAGGCCCTGGGCGCAACCAAAGGTGACCTCGCCCAAGCAGGCGACGTTGACGTCGGTGTCGTAGCCACAGGGAATATTGAGCTCGTTTTGGATGGTGCCCAGCAGGTCAAAGTAGCGCCATGCCGTCTTGGGCGTCTCCAAGATCTTGCCGTATTGGGGCGAGGCAGGGTTGACTGCAGTGGGGCCAAAGGCGCCGATGCCCAGCGCGGCGATGCCCTTGTTTGCAAACCATGCGTTGACGGCCTCAACGGTCTCCTGCGGGGTCGTGGTTGCGATCTGCTCACGCTCCAGGACCGTACCGTCTGCATAGCCCGTGGCACAGACCATCTTGGTGCCGCCGGCCTCGAGCGCTCCGATAAGCTGCTGCTCTGCCATAGTATTCCTCCCCCTGGGACGAGTTGCTCCGTGACTAAAGTATAGCGCTTTAAACTAATTAAGAAAGCGCTATAAAAAGAAGCCCCACAACGCGCGTGCGGTGTGGGGCTTCTTTGGGTGCTTTAGTTGCCGGGCCGTCCTTACCCACGCGGCTTGATTTTATCGCGTAGCGACTTGAGGTTCTCCAGCGCCGCGTTAATCGTCTCGTCTCGCTTGGCAAAGTGGAGGCGAATCAGATGGTTGACGGGCTCACGGAAGAAGCTCGAGCCGGGCACGGCGCCCACGCCCACCTTAGACGCGAGGTCCTCGCAGAAGTCGAGGTCGCTGTCATAGCCAAACTCAGAGATGTCCATCATGACGTAGTAGGCGCCCTGCGGCACGTTATGCTCAAGACCAATGCTATCGAGCCCCTGGCAGAACAGATCGCGCTTGGCTGTGTAGAGATCGAGGACCTCCTGGTAATAGCTGTCGTCGAAGTTGAGGGCGGTGACAACGGCTTCCTGCAGGGGAGCGGCGGCACCCACAGTGAGGAAGTCGTGGACCTTCTTGATGCGCTCGGTAATCTGGGCCGGGGCGATGGTGTAGCCCAGACGCCAGCCGGTGATGGAGTACGTCTTGGACAGCGAACTGCAGCTGATGGTGCGCTCGAACATGCCGGGCAGCGTGGCTATATAGACGTGCTCGTGGGGCGCGTAGACGATGTGCTCGTATACCTCGTCGGTGATGCAGTAGGCGTCGTACTTTTTGCAGAGATCGGCGATAAAGGTGAGCTCTTCGCGCGTAAAGACCTTGCCGCAGGGATTGGAAGGGTTGCACAGGACGATGGCCTTGGGGTCGTTGTCGCGGAAGGCCGCCTCGAGTGTCTCGCGGTCAAAGTCGAATGTGGGCGGGTTGAGCGGCACGTAGATGGGCTCGGCACCCGAAAGGATCGTGTCGGCGCCGTAGTTCTCGTAGAACGGCGAGAAGATGACGACCTTGTCGCCGGGGTTGGTGACCGTCATCATGGCAGCCATCATGGCCTCGGTGGAGCCGCAAGTGACCACGATGTTCTGGTTGGGGTCGATCGGCATGCCCATAAAGTGCTCCTGTTTGGCGGCAAGCGCCTCGCGCATGGCCTGGGAGCCCCAGGTGATGGAGTACTGGTGGTAGAGCGGTTTGGGATCGGTGGCGATGGTGCCCAGGCTCTTGAGCAGCTGCGCTGGGGGATCAAAGTCGGGGAAGCCCTGCGAGAGGTTGACGGCGCCGTACATATCGGAGATGCGCGTCATGCGGCGGATGACCGAATCGGTAAACGTTGCCGTGCGATTGGAGAGTTCTTTCATGCTTGTCCTTTCGAACATCGGGGTGGGGCAAGTTTACTCCTGTGGAACCGGTGGGATTTGCTCGAAATGGATCCGAAAAACTCTTTTCAAAATTCTTGAAAATTGGGGCTTGCGTCGCGTGGCGTTCCTTGCAATAATAGTCGAGCGCGAAGCGCACAGGACACGGTGGGTGTAGCTCAGTTGGCTAGAGCGACGGGTTGTGGTCCCGTAGGTCGAGGGTTCGAGTCCCTTTACCCACCCCAGTTCTTGCTTCGTGTTGATATCGGGTCGTTAGCTCAGTTGGTAGAGCAGGGGACTCTTAATCCCAAGGTCCAGGGTTCGACCCCCTGACGGCCCACCACACGATATCTCCTCTAAAGTCCGCTACTAAGGACTTTAGCTTTGGGTCGTTAGCTCAGTTGGTAGAGCAGGGGACTCTTAATCCCAAGGTCCAGGGTTCGACCCCCTGACGGCCCACCAAAGCATGTTAAGACGGTCAGCGAAAGTTGGCCGTCTTTTTTGTTGACCTCGCATGGGGTCGAACCCGAAAGGGCGCGGAGCTGAGGAAATGCGTGAGCATTTACCAGCGCAGCGCGCAAGGCGCGAAGCGCCGCAGCGGCCGCCTGCGCAGCAGGCTGACCCCCTGACGGCCCACCAAAGCATGTTAAAGCGACTGGCTTCGGCTGGTCGCTTTTTTGTTGACCTCGCATGGGGTCGAACCCGAAAGGGCACAGACGCTTTACAAGTCGAGCCTGCCCTGGGGGTCGGTGAATCCGTCTGTGCCCTCCTTGAGTTTTTTCTCGTCTGCTTTCACGCGACGTTCGAGCTTCTTTGTATCCTCGGCAGGCGGTAGATTCTCGGGGACAATTCCACGGTCGATGAGGCTGCCACGTACAATGGACCCCGTGCCACCTCGAGCTCACGGGGCCCATAGATATCGATTAGTTGTGTTCTGCTTTAGATGGGTGTCTAGTTTAGTCCGCTCGATAGTGCGATCCGAGGCTTTCGGTCCGTTTGCGCATGGCTTTGACCATTTCCTGTGCTAGTTGAATCTGCGATTGCAGGCGGGCGAGGGCTGCGATTTCGCTGTCCTGAGCTTTCTGTGTGCTCAAGGTCGTTGCCTCCGTCTTCAAGCCCTCAAGCTCGTGTAGTGCCTTGGATAGGCCCCCTTCGGTGCGGTTGATCATGCAATAGGTACTCATCGTGTGCTTAAGGCCGCGGGTCAGGCGCTCGGCGTCTGTTGTGGCAATGCCATGCTGGGGGAGGGCGACATCCGCCTTTGGGGCCACCTCAGGTGCATTCTGTGCTGTTTGGGCTGCCGAGGCGCCCGCGATGCGCCCAAACACGATGCCGTTGGCGCTTGACAGGCCACCAATGCGATCGGCCCCGTGCATGCCGCCTGTCGCCTCGCCGCAGGCATAGAGGCCCTCAACGCCCGTGTATGCGGTCTTGTCGATTTTGATGCCGCCATTGGCGGCGTGGGCATACATCGCCACACGCATCTCGTCGGTCGGCGCGATGCCGTGCTCGTCTTGTAGCCAGGTGGCAAAGGTCTGCACAAACTCGGGGACGTCCTCGCGGGGGAAGTCGTAGTGGAGCGCCAGACCTTCAGCACCCGCTTGATCGATGGCAAGATCGATGGCGCGGGAGGCCAAGCGCGAGGTGAAGGGACCATATCCGGAGCGCTGGTCAAGCAGATCGTCTAGCTTTTCGTCGGCGATATCGACCGGCTGGTCTACATGTACGTAGCGCCAGGTCTTCTCGTTAAAGACAAGGTTGCGCTTGGGCTCGATGAAGCCCGGCATCATCTGCATGAACTCTATATTAGTGAGCGTTGCGCCGTGTGCCAGCGCGATGGCCTGCGAGGAGCTGAGCACGTCGGCGGAAGTGAGGCTTCGCTCGAACAGGCCACCCGTGCCGCCCGCAGCGATGATAGTGGCCTTAGCTGCCATAGGTACGAGATGCTTGTTTGTGCGGTCGTAGAGTACGGCGCCGATAATCTTTCCGGTTGTGTCCTCAACAAGGTCGATAAGCTCGTGGCGGGGGAGTAGGCGAATGCCGAGAGACTCGATCTGGGCCGCACACGCGTCCTCAAGGGGCTTGCGGGTGAGGCCGCGCCATATGCGCGTCTTATGGTCAAAGCAGGGGATAAATTGCTTCTGCAGGGCGCTCTCGGCGCTTTGCGGGCGTTGGAGCTCAACACCTAGATCCTGCTCGAGCCATTGGATGGCCTGGGGAATGCCGTGGACGAACGTCTGGACGAGCGTAGGGTCGGCGACGCCGCCGCCGACGGCTTGGATGGTGTCGATGAGATTCTGTTCGTCGTCTTCGTTAACGGGACCGATGAGACCTAGGCCCCAGGTGCCCGGGAAGAAGCTCGATCCACTCATGGTCTTGCCGGCGCTTGCGACGGCAACGGTCGCGCCCGCGCGCGCCGCTTCTATGGCGGCACAAAGGCCCGCAATGCCAGATCCTATTACCAGTACATCAGTCGATTCCATGGGATTCCTTTCTCGTCCGGCGCATTTTCGCATGGGTGATCGACTAATGCGATGCAAAGGCCGCGCTATTCGGTAAAGGGCGAATATGGCAGGTGGACGTCATACGCATTCGCTGGCTTCGTCTCCGGGCATCTCGTATTTCGCTGCAACTGATATATCGGACATCTATTTTGGAGTAGTCAATTTGAGACGGGGCTTTACGAGCTGTCCTGCGCCTCGGGTCGATCCGCTCGCCACGAAATGGGCCTATCTACTACGTTTGAGCGGTCACCCCCCAACCATACCGAGAATCACAAAATTAAAACCGCAGGTAGACGGCTTATTGATTTTCAAAAAACCCGGCTATGGTCGACCTGCGCTGGTTAAACGTAGTAGATGGGCCGGTTTCGTGGAGCAATCCAAAGCGATTGGCTGTTTTGGAATAAAAAAGAGCCGCTACCCGGGTGGATAGCGGCTCCGAAGCTCAACTATATGAGCATCGCGCGGGCGCGATTAGGCCTTGAGGGCCTCCTCGACGGCGACAGCGCAGGCGACGGTAGCACCGACCATGGGGTTGTTGCCCATGCCGATGAGACCCATCATGTCGACGTGTGCAGGCACGGAGGAAGAACCGGCGAACTGGGCGTCGGAGTGCATACGGCCCATGGTGTCGGTCATGCCGTAGGAGGCAGGGCCGGCGCCCATGTTGTCCGGGTGCAGGGTACGGCCAGTGCCGCCACCAGAGGCGACGGAGAAGTACTTCTTGCCAGCCTCGATGCGCTCCTTCTTGTAGGTGCCAGCGACGGGGTGCTGGAAGCGCGTGGGGTTGGTGGAGTTGCCGGTGATCGAGATGTCGACGTTCTCGTGCCACATGATGGCAACGCCCTCGCGGACGTCGTCGGAGCCGTAGCAGTTAACGGCAGCGCGGGGACCATCGGAGTAGGGGATGGTCTCGACGACCTTGAGCTCGCCCGTGTAGTAGTCGAACTGGGTCTTCACGTAGGTGAAGCCGTTGATGCGGGCGATGATCTGGGCGGCGTCCTTGCCCAGACCGTTGAGGATAACGCGCAGCGGCTTCTTACGAGCCTTGTTGGCGTTCAGAGCCAGGCCGATAGCGCCCTCAGCGGCAGCGAAGGACTCGTGGCCGGCCAGGAAGGCGAAGCACTCGGTGTCGTCGGAGAGCAGCATAGCGCCCAGGTTGCCGTGGCCCAGACCGACCTTGCGGTCCTCGGCGACGGAGCCGGGAACGGTGAAGGCCTGGATGCCCTCGCCGATGATGGCGGCAGCCTCAGAAGCGTTCTTGGCGCCACGCTTGACAGCGAGAGCGCAACCGAGGGTGTAGGCCCACTCGGCGTTCTGGAAGGCGATGGACTGGGTGTTGTTGACGATCTCACGCGGGTTGAAGCCCTTGTCGGTGCAGATCTGCAGAGCTTCCTCGAGGGAGGCGATGCCGTTGTCGGCGAGGCACTTGTTGATCTTGTCAGCGCGGCGCTCGTAACCTTCGAACGTAACAGTCATAGTTATTTCCCTCCCTTTCTACTCGTGAACCGGGAACACGCTGGCGACGGAGTGAGTCTCCTCGTCGGTGCGCGGGTCGATGTACTTGGCAGCGTTCTCCCACTGACCATAGTGGCCCATGGCGCCAGCGATGGCCTCCTCGGGGGTCTTGCCGGCCTTGACGGCGTCGGTGAACTTGCCGAGGTTCAGGAACTCGAACGCGATGATCTCGTTCTTGTCGTTGAGAGCCATGCGGGTGACGTAGCCCTGAGCGAGCTCGAGGTAACGAGCGCCCTTGGCCTTGGTGCCGAACATGGTGCCGACCTGAGAGCGAAGGCCCTTGCCGAGGTCGTCGAGGGAGGCGCCCACGGGCAGGCCGCCCTCGGAGAACGCGGTCTGGCTGCGGCCGTAAACGATCTGCAGGAAGATCTCGCGCATAGCAACGTTGATGGCGTCGCAGACGAGGTCGGTGTTGAGGGCCTCGAGGATGGTCTTGCCGGGAAGGATCTCGGAAGCCATGGCAGCAGAGTGGGTCATGCCCGAGCAGCCGATGGTCTCAACGAGGGCCTCCTCGATGATGCCGTCCTTGACGTTCAGCGTGAGCTTGCAGGCGCCCTGCTGAGGTGCGCACCAACCCACACCGTGCGTAAGACCGGAGATGTCGGAAATCTCCTTAGCCTGGACCCACTTGCCCTCCTCGGGGATGGGTGCGGGGCCGTGGTATGCACCCTTGGCAACGGGGCACATGTTCTCCACTTCCTGTGAGTACTGCATGCCTCTCCTCTCTATCGTGTTGGCGTCCCGTCTGGAGGTCGTGGCTGGTGATTGCCGGGCGACCCTTCGAAAGGGACATGACATGCAGCCCCTATAATACCGCGAAATGCACGGAATATTCGGCGAACGGCGCAGTTTTCGTAGCGAGAAACGCGGAACTTTCAATTGAAACGATTTAACAAGCTTGGTTGCGGTTATGCGATACGTTTTAGGGGGTCAGTTCTGGTCAAGTTATTGGTTAGTTCTTGCCCATGTTGCGGTGTCTAGCCTGTGGTTATGATGCCATTCGCCGTCGGTTTGCCGCCTTTTACCGTCGACGGGTGCCATTTTGCGTGAATGTTTTGATGGCACGTTTCAATCGTGATGTATTGGACGGTAAGCAGGTCCCGGCGAAGGGAGCGCCATGCAGCGTGTTTGGAAAACGATCACCGGTTTTTACCATGTCTGTGCCCGCGGTATGGGCAGTCAGCTGATCTTTGAGAGCGACGAGGACCGGTGGGAGTTTTTGGAGCTGATGCGCGACTGCTGCCGCGATGCCCAGGTAACGATTGCGGCGTGGTGCCTCATGGGCGACCATGTGGATCTGGTACTTTTGGATTATGAGGACAACATGAGTGCAGCCATGCAACGCCTGCTGTTGACGTATGCTCGTCGGTTCAATAAGCGTACTGGGCGATCGGGCTGCCTGTTCCGGGAGCGTTTTGAGCGCCGCTCGCTCGATACCGACCGACAGGTGATGGAGGCTGTTCGCTCCGTTCACGCCGATCCGCAGGATGCGGGCATCAACCTAATTGAGCGGTATCCCTGGAGCAGCTTTGCGGAGCATCTGCGCGTTTACGACGGTGACGAGGCAGATGCTAGGAGGGTGTTTTCCGATCCTTCTTGCGTGCTTGAGCTTTTTGGTTCTGCCAAAGCCTTTATTGCCTATTCGCTTTCGACGCCCGACGGCGGCGATCCGGCGATGCGCGATTTGGTAGAGATGGAGTTGGAGCGGCGCGCCTTTGCCGACGAGTTGGCGAAGGGATGCGGGGTTGCGCTCCAGGGGGTTAAAGCGGCGCCGCCGGCGCAGCGCAGTATCGTTATTCTTGGCTTGCACGATGCTGGTTTTACGGTGCGCCAGATTGAGCGGTATACGGGGATAAGCAAAAGTACCGCTTCTCGTATTGTGCGCGCCCGTGCTCGAACGGCGGTGCGGACTGATGACAGCCTGGGATAGGGCTGTCTGCCCACTGGGACCATCATTCTAAATGCTTGGACGTTAGCTACACTTCTAAATATGCATAGAATGATTGCCGTCTTGCATAAAACAATAGCTCAGTCCGGTTTTGCCCGTGCCTACCCCCGTCCACGCCGTGCAAAAAGCGGAGTTTTCAGCATCGTAGTGCTGTCGGAACTGCTATAGCCTTGCAACTTGCGGGCCCCGAGACAATTATTTGTCTGCCAATACGCCCCGAAGCACGCGTTTGCGTCCCCGTAGACCGTAATGCCTGTTCTAAAACGCAATATATACGCGCCCGAAGGCGCTAATCTATGCTCGTGATTTGTATGCACATAGCTTGGCGTGCTGAATACTCGCAAAAATGCACGCCGCACCCTATGGGACCCGTCTGCGGAAGGCAGGAGGCGAGCCGGAGCCTAGTAGGACGGTGCCTGGCGCTTTGCTCGGCGTGCCCCGTGGCCCTGTGGCAAGCCTTTGGTACTGTGAAAAACGCTTGTGCTTGCGGTTGGCCGTGCGATAAATGAAGATTGGGCGCCGGAAGCGTGGCTGCGCGTGCGCTCGTTATGAAAAAGCCGAGCCGCCCGTATCGGGCGGCTCGGCAATCAAAAACCTTGGATTCGGGGCATCCGTTACTGGTTAGCCTGACCCTCGAGCATGCCGTCGAGAGTTCGCCATGCGAGCTCAGCGCATTTGACGCGGGCGGGCATGTGTGAGATGTCCTGGAGCTGAGCGGCCTCGTCTAGGTCTTCCAAGTCTTCCTCGGAGAGCTCCTCGCCACGGATCATGGCGAGGAAAAGCCCTGCCAGACGACGAGCCTCCTCGACCGTTTCGCCCGTGATGAGGTCGGCCATGATGTCGGCGCTGGCCTGGCTGATGGCGCAGCCGTGCCCGGTAAAGGAAGCCTCCTCGATTACATCGTTCTCGACACGCAGCTGCAGGGTGAGCTCATCGCCGCAGCTGGGGTTGATGCCGTCGTGCTCGTGCGTGGGGGCATCCATCTCGTACTTGTAGTCGGGGTGGGTGTTGTGCTCCATAAACGTGGTGGAGGTGTACAGATTACCCATTGAACGTGCTCCAAACGTGATGCAGGCCGGCGATGAACTTATCGATATCGGCCTTGTCGTTGTAGAAGGCCACGCTGGCGCGGCAGCAGGCAAGGTTCTCGACGCCCAGCCAGGTGAGCAGCGGCTGCGCGCAGTGGTGGCCGGCACGGATGCAGACGCCGTCCATGTCCATGATGCTCGCGACGTCGTGAGGGTGGATGCCCTTGACGTTAAAGCTCACGACCCCGTGGTGGTTGTCCCAATAGATGGAGCCGATGATCTGGACAAAGTCGAGCTGCATGAGCTCGCCCATCAGGTAGTGGACGAGTGCCTGCTCACGGGCCTGGATGTTTTCGTAGCCCACCGTGTTGACCAGGTAATCAAGCGCCGCGCCCGTGGCGAAGACGCCGGCGGCGTCCTGCGTGCCGGCCTCGAACTTCTCGGGGACGGGCGCCCAGACGGCGTCCTGCTCGGTGACCGAATCGATCATCTCGCCACCGGTAAGCATGGGCGGCATGGCGTTGAGCAGATCCATCTTGCCCCACAGCACGCCGATGCCCATAGGACCCATGGCCTTGTGCGCGCTAAAGGCAAAGAAGTCGGCGCCCAGATCGGCCACGTTGACCGGCATGTGCGGCAGCGACTGCGCGCCGTCGACGACCAGATAGCCGCCGTACTTATGCACGAGCTTGCCGAGATTCTTGACCGGGTTCTCGACGCCCAGCACGTTAGAGATCTGACCCACGGCCAGAATCTTGGTCTTGGGGCCAACCTTGGCAAGCACTTCCTCGGTCGTGAGCTGACCGGTCTTGGTGGGGTAGAGGTAGACGAGCTTGGCGCCGGTCTCGCGGCAGACCTGCTGCCACGGAATCAGGTTGGAGTGGTGCTCCATGATGGTGATGACGACCTCGTCGCCGGGTTCGAGCACCGTGGGCGCAAAGCTCTTGGCGACCAGGTTGAGCGACTCGCTCGTGTTGCGGGTGAAGACGATCTCATTAGCCTGGGAGGCGCCGATGAGGTCGGCGATCTGCTGGCGCACCTTCGCGATGGCCTCGGTGGCCTCGACGGACAGCGAGTACAGGCCGCGCAGGGGGTTGGCGTTCATGCGCTGGTAGAAGTCACGCTCGGCGTCGAGCACGCAGGCGGGGCGCTGCGCGGTGGCGGCGCTATCGAGGAAGGCGATCTCGGGGTGCTGCTGGAACAGCGGGAACTGCGCCTTGTAGGGGTTGGTCTCGATGTCGACGGTAGGCCAGCCGCGCGAGGCCTCATCGCTGGCGTCGAACTCCATGGGCTCGGGGGCAGTACAGGTATCGCATTTAACGTGCTCGGTGTCGATCATGCGAGCTCCTCCTCAAAGTTATCGATCAGGTTGTTGCCCAGGCGGACGACGGCGCCGCGGGTGCGCTCGTCGGTCGCGGAAAGTGCGGCGTCCTCCAGCTTGGCACGGATGAACAGGTCCTCGGCGGCATTTTGGTCAAGGCCGCGGCAGGCGAGGTAGAACAGCTGCTCGTCGCGGACGTGGCCGATGGTGGCGCCGTGGTTGCCGGCGACGTCGTCCTCGTCGCAGAGGATGACGGGAACGGTCTTGTTGTCGACGCCCTTGTTGGCCAAGAGCACCGTCTCGCGCTCGGTGCCGACGGCACCCTTGCAGCCGTGCACGAGATCGATAGTGCCGCGGTAGACCTTCTTGGACGTGCCGGTCAGCACGCCGTTGGCATCGATTTCGCACTCGGTCTTGCGGCCGCGGTGACGAAGCTCGTAGTTAAAGTCGCGCACCTGCTGGCGGGCGCCCAGGTAATCGGTATCGATCGTAACCTTGGCGGTGTCGCCCAGCAGGTCGCCGGCAAGGCCGGTGGCGCTGGCGCCAGCACCCAGTACGGTGTGCTGCACGTTGACGCGCGCGCCCTCGTCCAGGAACAGGCCGGTGTCGTCGAGCGCGATCCAGCTGTCGTCGAGCGTCTGCGTGCAGGTCATGTTGACGGTGGCGTACTCGTGGGCGCACACGCGTAGCACGGAGCCCACGACGCCCTCGCCGGTAACGGGGGAGTCCAGGGCGATCTGCAGGTCGAGCGTTGCCTGCGGGCGGGCGACGACATCGATGGCGGCAATCGCAGCCGCGGCGTCGACGCCACTCACGCGCACGGTAACCGTGGCACGGCCGTAGGCGGGCACATCGATGACGATGTGCTTGGTGGCATGGTCGGCCAGATAGGCGTAGGCGGCCTCGCCCATGCCGGTCTCGAAGGCTTCAGCGGGGGAGAGCTCCTCCTCGAGCTTGATGGCACCGGCCTGGTAGACGGAGGTGGCAGGCACGTCGAGCTCGGTCTCGGGTGTGATGCGGGCGCGGTCGGCGGCGTCGCCGGGGGCAGAGGCGCGGCGCTCGGGGAAGCGCTCGGCCATGGCGTCCATGGCGGCGTCGAAGGCTTCGGCCGTGCCATGGATCTGCTCGTCCAGGCCCTCGACCTCAACGGCCTCGGCGGGAGCGGAGGCAAGTTCGTCCGAAAGCTCGAGCTTAGTCTGGTTCATCTTGAGCCAGCCCCATGTGGCGGCCGGCATCGCATTGACGCCCCCGATCTCCTGCAGCACGCCGTCTCGGGGCTCCGACCCTCCTCGCGTACCTTTAGTACGCGTCGTCGGGCTCGTCGCTCCCGATACGTCGCACTGCAGAAGCTCGGATGACGTAAATGCGTTCGGCGTGTTCGTGGCCTGTTTCATTATCCGATCGCTCCTTCCATCTCGAGCTTGATCAGGTTGTTCATCTCGACGGCGTACTCAAGCGGCAGCTCCTTGGAGACCGGGTTGGCAAAGCCGTTGACGATCATGGTGCGGGCCTCTTCCTCCGAGATGCCGCGGCTCATCAGATAGAACACCTTGTCGTCGCCAATGCGGCCGATGGTGGCCTCGTGGCCGATGTCGACGTTCTTGGCGCGGATGTCCATGGCGGGGATGGTATCGGAGCGGCTCTGGTCGTCGAGCATGAGCGACTGACAGCTCACGGTTGCCTTGGAGCCCTCGGCCTTAGGCGTGGCCACGATGGAGCTGCGGAAGGTCTGGATGCCACCGCTCTTGGAGATGCCCTTGGTCTCGACGGTCGCCGAGGTTTCGGGCGCGTTGAGTACGACCTTGCAGCCGGTATCGAGGTTCTGGCCGGCGCCGGCAAAGGTGATGCCGGTAAAGCTCGAGCGGGCGCGGCGGCCGTTGAGCACGCTCATGGGGTAGAGGTAGCCCACGTGGCTGCCGAAGGAGCCGCTGATCCACTCGATGTCGCCGTCCTCGTCCACTCGCGCACGCTTGGTGTTGAGGTTGTACATGTTCTTGGACCAGTTCTCGATGGTCGAATAGCGCAGGTGCGCGCGCTTGCCCACAAAGAGCTCCACAGCGCCGGCGTGGAGGTTGGCCACGTTGTACTTGGGCGCGGAGCAGCCCTCGATAAAGTGCAGGTCGGCGTCGTCCTCGACGATGATGAGCGTGTGTTCAAACTGGCCGGCGCCCTTGGCGTTGAGGCGGAAGTAGCTCTGCAGCGGAAAATCGAGCTTGGTGTCCTTGGGCACGTAGACAAACGAGCCGCCCGACCATACGGCGCCGTGCAGGGCCGCAAACTTGTGGTCGGTGGGCGGGATGAGCGTCATAAACTTCTCGTGGATGAGCGGCTCCCACCGCGGGTCGTGCAGGGCCTCCTCGATGCCGGAGTAGACGATGCCCATTTTGGACGCGGTGTCCTGCATGTTGTGGTAGACGAGCTCGGAGTCGTACTGCGCGCCGACGCCCGCCAGGTAGCTGCGCTCGGCCTCGGGGATGCCCAGGCGCTCAAAGGTGTTCTTGATGTCGTCGGGCACCGACTCCCAGTCGTGCTTTTGGTCGGTGTTGGGTTTGACGTAGGTGACGATGTTGTCCATGTCCAGGCCCTCGATGGAGGGGCCCCACGTCGGGTCGGGAAAACGGTTGAAGATCTCGAGGGATTTTAAGCGCAGGTCGAGCATCCACTGCGGCTCGTCCTTCTTGGCGCTGATCTCGCGCACGATGTCGGGCGTGATGCCGGCGTCGAGGCGCTCGAATCCCTCCTCGCCATAGGTGAAGTCGTAGAGGCTGCGGTCGATGTCCGCGACCTCGGTGCGGTTCTTGGTCATTGCGTCGCCCCTTTACGCCTGCTGCTCGGCAGCGACGGCCTCGGCCTGGGCGCGCTGCTCGGCGGCCTCGCGCTCGAAGGCCTCAAAGCCGTTCTTGTCGATCCAAGGGATCAGCGAGGCGTCGTCCTCGCGCACGATGTGGCCCTTGACCATAACGTGGACGCGGTCGACATCCAGGTGCTCCAGGATGCGCGTGTTGTGCGTGATGATAAGCATGGAACCGTTGCAGCTCTTGCGGTAGGCGTCCATGCCGTGGCTGACGGTGGACAGGGCGTCGACGTCCAGGCCGGAGTCGGTCTCGTCCAGGATGGCGAGTTTGGGCTGCAGCAGCAGAAGCTGGAGCATCTCGACCTTCTTTTTCTCGCCGCCCGAGAAGCCCACGCCCAGCTCGCGGTTGAGGTAAGCGGTATCCATGTTGAGCTCGGCCGCGAGCTCCTTGACGCGACGGCGGAATTCCTTGCCCTTCATCTCCAGGCCGGGGCGGCCGGCGATGCTGGCGCGCAAAAAGCTCGACAGCGGCACGCCCGGGATCTCGACCGGAGCCTGGAAGCTCAGGAACAGGCCGGCGCGCGAACGCTTGTCGGTGGTGAGCTCGGTGATGTCCTGGCCGTCAAAGACGATGCGCCCGTTCTGCACGGTATAGACGGGATCGCCCATGACCAGGTGGCCGAGGGTGGACTTGCCGGCGCCGTTGGGTCCCATCAGCACATGGGTCTCGCCGGCGGCGACGTTGAGGTTGACGTTGTGGAGGATGGTCTTCTCGTCCACGGAGGCGGTCAGACCTTCGATGGAAAGCAGCGGATTTGCGCTCATGCTGTTCCTCTCTGTATATGGTGTACTCATAGGTGTACTAAACCCTAGGAATCTTCTCGGAATAAAGTTACTATGGGTTCGGCGTTAGTCAAGGGAAAACCCGACTAATCCACTCGACTTTTCAGATGTGGGACATAATAGTCGGGATCGTCTGTCCCACACGCTTGGCATCGGGGGCAAACTCTGCTGATGATTTGGTCTTAAGCGCAACGGGAGGGTAGGTATGCTCATTTCTTCTAAGGGCCGCTATGCCCTCCGTTTGATGATTTATATCGCGGCGCTCGGTGACGCCGAGGGCAAAATCGCCCTGCGCGAGATTGCCGACCGTGAGCATATTTCGCAAAAGTATTTGGAGCAGCTGGTCCGTCCGCTTATGAAGGCGGGCCTGCTCAAGAGTGTGCGCGGTAAAGGCGGCGGCTACATGATGGCCGTGGACCCGGCCGAGGTGCGAGCCGGCGATATATTGCGTGCTGTCGAGGGCAGCACGGCGCCCGTCGCATGCGATGGCATCGATAACAACTGCACTCGCAGCGATCTGTGCTCTACTGTGAAGTTCTGGCGCGGTCTGGACGACGTGATTGAAAAGTACGTCGACGGCGTGACGTTGGCCGACTTGGCGGCCGTGCCCGAGATTAACTTCGATATCAAGCTGTAACTCGAGCGCAATTCCTCAAGATTTCGCGGAGGGCGTTACCGTTTGTCGAGTTGCTGTTGTACGACATCGGTCTTGCTGCGATACTTAAATCTATCTTTGCAAACTGCACTTTAACTACACCAATGCAAGGAGGATCTTATGCAGCCCAAGCATTCTGCGATTGTTGCCGGATTGACGCTGGCTCTTTCGTTTGGCGCCGTTGCCGCGCCCGCGCCCGCTGCTGCGGATGAGCCCACGCCGGGCGTTGCCTCGGATGCCACCGATATCGATAAGGGTCTTTATACCCAGCAGTCTTTCTCGGGCGTGCTGAGGTCGGTCCAAGGCGTCTCGTTTGTCAATGTGACCAGCGAGATGAAGTACTTTACCAAGTATGAGAGCCACGGCAACTATAACCAGGGCTTTTCGTACGGCGATGGTTACAACGCGCTCGGTTACTACCAGTTTGACCGACGCTGGTCGCTCGTCCCGTTTATGAAGCAGGTCTATAACTACAATCCTGCCAAGTACGGCATGCTTAAGTCTGCAATTGACCGCGGAGGCGATATCTCCAACGCAAGCAACCCCATGCATTCGAACGGTCAGCTGACGGATCTGGGCCGCATTGCACAGGAGGCCTTCCAGGGTGCCTATAACGCCGATCCGGCTGAGTTCTCGGCGCTGCAAGATTCATATGCATACAACTCCTATTACGCGGTGACCGAGGCCTGGCTCAAGAGCGCGCTTGGTATTGATATCTCTGGCCGCACCGATTGCGTCAAGGGTATGGTGTGGAGCATCACCAACATGTGCGGCACCTATGGCTGCCAGGACTTTTTCCGCTGGGCAAATCTTACAAACGATATGACCGACCGTGAATTTGTGACGGCGCTTTCCAGCAGCGTGGTCAATAACGTTGCCCGTAAGTACTCGAGCCAGCCGCAATATCACGAGGGCTGGAAGAACCGTTACAAGAACGAGCTTAAGGATTGCCTGGTCTATATTACCGAGGACGAGGCCGCGGCGACGCCGCCGGTCGAGCCTGAACCCGAGCCTGAGCCCAAGCCCGTGACTCCAGCGCCTAGCCAGGCGCCCGCCGCTCCCGTTGCTCCCTCTGGGCCTAGTGCCGATACCAATGGTGCTGACGAGGATACCGTCGATGCTCCTTCATACGATGCCGGAGCAAGCGACGGAAATGGCGATGTCGCATCGGGCGGCAGCGCGGGGTCTGCCTCGCCTTCGAATTCCGCAGATGCTGCGGCAGGGTCTGGTTCTTCCGCCGGTGGATCGACTGCCGGTTCGAGCGACTCGTCGACGAATGGCAAACCCTCTGCGAGCGAACAACTTGGCTCCATGTTTGGCTCCTCGCTGATGGTTGACATCAACAGCAGCTCGTCTTCCAAGAAGGATGGCTCCGACCAGGGCGCTACGGAAAAGACCGAGGATGCTAAGGGCGATTCGAAGGACGAGGGTTCTAAGGGGTCTGATTCCGACAAGGGCACGGAATCAGACGGTGCGGAATCGAAGGATCCCCGCCTTGATAAGGATGGCAAGCACACGGACGACAATGGGTCCAAGGGCCTGGTTGATGATGCCGCCGACCAGAACCAGGGTAAGACCAAGGTTGTGACTGCTTCAGCCACGACGACTGAGTCCTCTAAGGGCAGCATGCCCAAGACGGGTGACTTGATTTTGATGGCGAGCCTTGCCAGCGCGAGCTTGGCCACATTGGGCGCTACGTCTATTGTGAGCGGTAAGCATAAACTTGACCAGCAAAACAAAGACGCTGCGGAGAAAGACGCCCAAAAGTAGGCTCTCAGCGAGTGTTTTGCCTTAGGGATTGAAATAGGGGCCCGATGCGATAGCACCGGACCCCTATTTGTTGCGAATCGTTTTGTTATGCCCCCCTTTATGGAGCCACATCTGCCGTTACCCGAATCATTTGTTGAACTACAAAATTGTTATCAAGATGGTCGCTAAAATGGCATCGTTATTCTAAAAGGGGAGATAAAACGGTGTCTGAACAGGCAATGTATGATATTGATAACACCTTTGACGTGAAGTTGCTCAATCCCGGCGGAAATGCTGTTCTGCCGATTGATATTCATGATTTTGCCGACGCCGCCGATCATTGTGTTTTAGTTGATAAGACCATGTTTATTGCCGATATCTTAGATTGCGAATCGACTGTGGCGCTCTGTTGTCGGCCTCATGGTTTTGGCAAGAGTATGAACCTCTCCATGCTCAAATGTTATCTGGAGCGTCCTGTGCCCGGCTCGTCGAGCGTGAATCTGTTCATCGGTAGCCAAATATGGGACGCAGAAGATGGCATCTATCGTGATGAGTATGCACGCTACCCGATCATTGCTTTGGATTTTTCTACTTCCTCCTATCGAGGCGCCGATGCCGAGGCCGCCATGCGCGATGCCGTCGCTCGTGAGTGCGCTCGTCTGTTGCCGCTGCTGGAAGTTCCCGATTTAGCTCGCGGCGACGTGCGCCATATCGAGCGCGTAGCGCGCGGTGTTGCCGGTTCTGATGAAATCGATTCGGCGCTTGGCGTGTTAATCGAGCTCCTCCGTATGGCATGTGATGAACAGGTTGTGCTGCTGGTTGATGGGTATGACGCGGCATTCTCGAATCATATGCAGACGAAGGGCGCCTATGGCTCGTGCTTTGTCGAGTTGCTTGACCGCCTGCTCTTTGACGTCATTGTCTCCTCTACCGATTCTTTGCGGCTGGTTTGCTTGATGGGGGAGCGACCCGGCCCCGCACGGGCGGCGCTTGCGCATCGCAACTGCCCGTATTGTTTGGCTTCGCCCTTGTCGAGCTGGTGCGATCGCCGCTTTGGTTTTTCGGATGCCGAAAACAGGGCGCTGCTAGATTACACTGGCCAGAGCGACAGACTGGCTTGCGCGCGCGAATGGTTCGAAGGCTACCGGTTTGGCGGGTTCTATTGTTCGAACCCGGCTCGTGTGGTTGAGTTCTTGGCTCGGGGCTGCCTGCCGCCAACGCGCTTTGACGTATGTTGCTATGCCGATTGTCTGAACGAGACTGTGGGCGCCTGGGATTTAAGATGGCTTGCGGCAATGTTTGATTTGCTTAATCCGTATGGCTGTGTTGAGGCGCCGCTGCGCATAGACGCCGTGAAGCCTGATGCCGGGACAGCGGAAGGTGTTTGGACCGATTTGTATTTGAGTGGACTCCTGACGACAGATGCGACCGATCGCCAGGCGGACGGCAGTCTGCCCCGCGCACTGCGCCTTCCCAATAACGAGCTCCGGTATGCGCTGCGTCTTGTGATTATCGAATGGTTCGAGTGCGCTGCCGAGAGTGCCGAGACTATCGATGATTTCCAAGAGGGTCTTTGCCGCGGAGACGAGCGTGCAGTTAGGCGAGCCTTGGACGTAATTATTGATGACTTGGGCGTCGATGGAGACGAGTCGGATTTGCTACTGGCTTTTCGTTTGGCACTGCAGGGTCTTTGTTTTGGGTTGCCTGGATATGCCGACCCTGCTACAAAACGAGCGCACGGTTTGGAGTTTGGGGGTTTCCAGGTGTTTCCGACCGTCAATACCTTTGATGCGGTGGATACACTTGGCATATTGGATAGCCGCCCGCTTATCTCGGTCAGCATGCTGTACGACCCCGATGTCGATGCGTTGGGCTTAGAGCTTCTGTCGGTACAGGCATTGCTCGATATCGAGCGGAGCGGTCTCGACGACATTCGCGTGCCACGTCCTGCCGTGGGCCGCATGCGCTGGGGGTTTGGCTTTGATGGACAGCGAGTTGCCGTCGCATGTCAGAAGTTATAGGAGGGCCGGCTTTACTCGGTTTCTTTCATGGGCGGCATGGGCTTCCAGTTGGGGTCGCGTACGATCTTGCGGGCATCCTTCATGCCACGGCGCAGCGCCGGAATGCCGGTCTTAAAGCACTTGTCGACGGCGGCAAGGCGGATAAACTCCTTGCAGAAGGTCGCCACATTGCCCAAGCGGAACAAAATGGGGTGGTAATCACCGTAGATCTGCATGTAGCGGGCCAAATAGCCGCGGTTGCGCATGATGTAGTAGCGATTGGTGTCACTGGTGGAATTGAGCTGACGCTTACCGGCGATATCCCAGTTGGAGACGGCGCGGGCGCGCCTGAGCACCACATCGGCGACTACGACGGCAGGGAAGTGTTGGCTGGCGACATAGCCATAGCAGGCGTCATCGCCGTAGATAAAGAAACGAGCGTCGGGCAGGCCGATCTTGTCGACAACGCGGCGTGAGAACAGGCCTCCCTCAAAGCACAGCTGGTTCATGGCGCGGTAGCCCTCGGGGCCCAGGTCCCACTTAGCGATGGGGTTGGGGATACCAAGCGAAAGGATGAGCTGGTACTGCCAAAAGAAGGCGCCGCCGTCAAAGTCCAGGCGCGAACCCTGGATGACGTCGTAGCGGTCGGTCCACTTGGCCAGGCGCTCGATGCCCTCCGGGATGACGAGCACGTCGTCGTCCATCACCCAAAACCACTGGGCGCCCAGATCGTAGGCGCACTTGGTGCCGGCGGAAAAGCCGCCCGCACCGCCGCCGTTTTCGAGCTGTGGGGCGTAGATGACACGGTCGGTGCCACCCTGCGCGTCGGGCTGATCGGTGTCGACGCCCCACAGGTTGGCCAGGCGCTCGTTGAACGCCGCGCACATGGCCTCGGTCTCGCGCGAATTCTCGTTGTCGACGATTACGATACGCCACGGCGCGGCCGTGAGCTCGGTCATAGAGTCGAACAGGTTGGCCAGAAGTTCCTGGCGCTTGTACGTGACGACGACGATGGCGAGCTTGTCGATGGGAGCGGGGAGGGTAGAAGTCATGGGGAATATATCCTTTCACGCGCGGCGGGCGAGCGCTGCGCGGAAGCTATCGAATACGTCCGTTGGACGGCACCTATTGTAAAGGGTCGCTGCGCCATGTTGGCAAGGTTTGAATAAAACGCAGGAACCTGCCATGGCTGTAGCGGCTTTAGCGTCTGACGGCAGCGTGTCTATTGTCGCTTGAGCCGGCGAGCGATAAGGCTTCTAGCTGCATCGATGATGAGAAGCGCCAGCGCAAAGACGATGCTAATGACGGTACCCGTGACGATACATATAGCTGCCGGGCTGTTTTGGCTGACCAGTATGTTTGCGAGCAACGTATTGAAGACGGGACGCCACAGGCTACTGGTGAGCGACTGCATCACATAGAAACCGAGCGTGGCGGTCGATAGGGTGACGATGACATTCGCGGCGCGAGGATTACTCGATTTATTGTCGCGGGTTGCCGCAAAGAACAACGAGGTGGCAGCGAGGGCGAACGAGACGACCGAGGTCGACTTATAGGAAAGCATTGCCATTGCCGACAGATTACCGGTTGCGGAGAGTGCGGCTTCCAGGGCGATCGTGATGATCAAAACTGCTGCAAGCAATCGTTTGGCGACGGTGCGCGCTTTGCGCGGAGTTGTCGTTCCGGTATAGTCGCGGAGCAGCCCTCCCATCAAAAAGGCGACGACGTAGGTGACGGCGCTCATGATCTTCTGCAGCCAAGAAAACTCAGCGCTGCTTGCCGAGTATTGCGTCGCCAGATGGCCATTGACAATAAAAACGAGGACGCCGACGGCGACAACTGCTGCTGTGTGGCTTTTCTTGCCGAGTTGGTTTTTAGCCAGCGCAAACAACGGCGCCATGCAGACCGTGGCGGCATAGACCCAGATAAACTCAAGCCCCAGCGTGTACCAATAGTGCGTGTGAAAGGAGACATCGGGAATGGGGGAGACGGCTGTGGACCATGCGAGTGCCGCGAGGCAATAAAACGCGGTGGGCAAGATGACTTTGCCAAGGCGCTGCGTCGTCCGCTGAAGTTGCGACGTCCATGTGGCCCCGTCGCTCCAGGCGCGAGCAGCCGAAGTAATAAGGAAGTAGCCCGAGATCATAAAGAAGACCTCGTTGGCCCAGCAGCCAAGCAGGTTGATGAACCCCAAGATGCCTGAATAAGGTAAGACCGTGAGTGGCGCGTATTCCGGCAAGCCGACGCAGATGGCTTGAAAGGTCCACTGAAAGGTATGGAATATCGCGATGCCAGCGACCGCGACCAAGCGCAGCGCTTCGATGGAGGTATTTCTGCTTGCTTTGCTGCCCATCCGGCTATTTTCCAGCGCGTGCGTTGTATGAGCTAAAGTGCGATGTGATCATTTTTAGAGTTTGCTTGGGCCCCTTGTTCCATACGTTATACAAGCCCTCGCCCACGAGGTCCTTGGCGTATGCGCAGTAGCTGATTTTAGGATTGGCGATACCCATATACTCGGAATAGAGCTTTTTGGCCGCGGGGGTAACGCGGGGGTTGGCAAATACAAGCTCTTGCGGCATGCGTTCGAACATCTTGTGGATGGCCTGCTCGATTTCGGGGTGTCCTTCGATTCCGGTGTGCTCAATCATGATGCCCATATATGTGAAACCGCGTGTGATTTGCGGTGTCCAGACGGCGGAGTCGGTGACGTTGAGCCGCTCAAGAATATCGACCATGTCGTTCCAGCGATTAAACGGCATCAAGGGGTCACGCTTGGCCAGAGCGGCCGCCTTTTCGGGTGTTTCCTCGCGATAGCAATAATACGGCTTGGGCCAGTAAGCGATGGCCTTTGCCTGACAGAGCGTTTCAACGAGGAATGGATTGTCGGCCCAGCCCGCACCGGGGATTTCCTTAAACCAGATATTGTTTTGCAACAGGAAGTCGCGACGATAGATTGCCGACCAAATGGACGGATGATGGGCCAGCAGGTGTGGAGCGTCGTGAATGGTGAACGGTTGCCGAGGCGGTTTAATGCGACCGCGATATGCGCAATGTAGCTTGACCTCTTGGGGGGTATCGGGGTTGCGAATGATCCAATACGGGGTCTCGATAATATCGAGCTTGTTCGGATCGCCAAATTCGCGCTTGGCAAAGGCAAGCATGTCGGAGTACATTCCGGGCTCGATCCAGTCATCGGGTTCGAGGATGGCAATCCAGTCGCCCTTTGCCTCGCGAATGCCCAGATTGCAGGTTGCACCGTAACCCTGGTTTGCCTTATCGATCACTCGAACGCGCGAGTCGCGCGCAGCGAAATCTTGCATAATGGCGAGCGAGTTGTCGGTTGATCCGTCGTTGATTGCGAGGATTTCCAGCTCAATTTTCTTTTCGTTTAATAGGCTGCCTATAGCCTGAGAAAGATACGGCTCGGCATTGTAAGTAGGCACGATTACGGTCAGCATTCAAACACTTTCTCTAGGCGATTTGGAAGAATTATACCTAATTGCGTTTGCAACGGTTTTAGTTGCATTTGAGCGAAAGCAGTCAAAACCGTTTCATTGGTCTGCTGTGGAGCTTCGCGAAATCGTGTCAGGAAAGTGGCTCAAAAAGCGGGTGAACTTCAAATGCAATTTCTTTCTTTCGATTTATGACGTGACGGATTGCGTGGGCTAGATATTCATGTAAATCAATCTAACTGGTAGCAGTCTGTGTTTGCTTTGATTACCGCTTCAGCAAGTGCTAGGTGTTCTTTGTGCGAATTAGAGTCTGAGTTTCTCTCCCATTCGGCAATGTCTTCTTCATTAATTCGTCTTACGATAAAAGGTCCTTTGACAAACTCCCCGGCCACCTCCATGAATTCGTCAAAGCTTGTTGTTACCCCTCGGGCATCAATAAACGCATTTTTGCCATTTAAAGTAGCTTGACAAAATACATGGCGGCCCTTTCCGCCGTATTCTTGAATGATGAACGCCTTGTATCCGAGAATATCTTCGACCTTCAGAGCGAATGCCTGACATGATCCCCGGAGAAGACATTCCGCTGATGTCAGATGCTCCTCGTCGTCGTCAATTTGAGTCAAATGGCCATCGCAGTCGATCTCCCTGAGATTCTCAAAATCATTGTCATCGCAATAGAATCCCTTGTGTTTTTCAGTTCCGTTGACAGGACGAAATATGTTTCGATCGTTTTTTCCGCGCAGTGCTTTTGCGGTAGGTCGGTTGCTCATTGGCCCTCCGTATGGTTGCTGTAATTTAAATATCTTGTACCAACAAGTATTCAGCTTAGTTCCTCATGGGGACATGAGTTTAGTCTGAAAAGAGACTGCTTCATTTTTGCTATCGGATTAAGGGGAAATGGGACAGTCCAATGGTCAGAGGAGGGGCGACACGCGTGGAGCGAAAATACAGCAATATTTTGGTTACGGGCGGTTGTGGTTTTTGCGGCTCGGCGTTTGTCCACTTTGTCGTGAACAATGTGCCGGATGTGCGCGTCACCGTCGTGGTCAAGCTAACTTATGC
Source organism: Collinsella sp. SGI.184 (assembly GCF_050313415.1). Taxonomy (NCBI): domain Bacteria; kingdom Bacillati; phylum Actinomycetota; class Coriobacteriia; order Coriobacteriales; family Coriobacteriaceae; genus Collinsella; species Collinsella sp. SGI.184. The sequence continues at coordinate 124,932 of NZ_JBNPLJ010000002.1, forward strand.
TGCCAATCCTGACAGCATTGCCGGGCTTCCGGAGAACAGAGTGAAGCTTGTTGTTGGCGATATTTGCGATTCGGACCTCCTAAATCAAATCGTTCCCGGGCACGATGCAATCATTCATTACGCTGCCGAGTCTCACAACGACAATTCGATTGCCGACCCTGAGCCTTTTATTAGAACGAACATTGAAGGTACGTATCGGCTTCTCGAAGCTGCACATAAGTTTAATGTAAGGTTCCATCACATTTCGACCGATGAGGTATTCGGAGACCTTGCGCTCGATGATCCGCACAAATTTATCGAGGAGTCTCCTTATCGACCGAGTAGCCCCTATTCCAGTTCCAAGGCTGCCTCTGATATGCTCGTGAGAGCATGGATTCGCACTTATGGCCTGCGCGCAACGATTTCAAATTGCTGCAATAACTACGGCCCGCACCAGCACTTCGAGAAATTTATCCCGCATTTGATTGCGTGCGTTCGACGCGGCGAGCGCTCTAAGTTGTACGGTTATGGCCTGAATGTACGCGATTGGATTCGCGTGGAGGATCATGCCCATGCCGTGTGGTCTATTTTGACTAAGGGGACGGTGGGGGAGACGTACCTCATCGGTGCTAATTGCGAACGTAGCAACCTTGAGGTTCTTAGGGCCATTCTTAAGGCAATGGGTCAGAGTGAGGACTACAATGACTGGGTAAAGGATCGTCCGGGACACGATCGGCGTTATGCAATAGACGCGAGCAAGCTTCGGCGAGAGCTTGGTTGGACCCCGATTCACAATGACTTTGCTGCAGAGATTTCACGGCTGTGCTGTGAAACGCCTCTTTAATCTGGTTGACCTTTCGGGGTCTAGCTGTTGCTGTTCACGAATCTCTTGACGACGAAGAATGCTCCTTACCATAAAGTGTAATTAACTTCGCGGGAGGGGACAGCTGTGGGCAATTGGAAAGCCTTATTTGTTTTGGTATTTAGCACGCTTCTGCTGGGATTCTGTCTAGTTCCTGCATTTGCTGAAGACGCTGCGGTGTCTAATCAAAATGGAAACTCTACTATAACTGTGGAGCAGACGAACGTGCCTGGTGATGGCACTGGTGCCAATTTGGCCTCGGATGACGAACCCGATTCTAAGGCATCGGATACGGCTGATGCTGTGGCGCCGGAGAAGCTCAAGTCCGTCTACGATCTCGCCTCTGAGCATGTCGATGATCTTGCGGACGGTCTGTACACCCTTGGCTCTTCGGTTAACGGCAAATTCGTGCTGGATATTCCCGGTGGCACAGCAGGTGCTGGTAAAAAGTTGCAGCTGTTCGGAACTAACAATACCGATGCTCAGATCTGGCGCGTGTCTCATGACCAGAACGGCTTCGTTGTTCTTGCTTCCGTTAAGGGTTGTACGCTGGATGTTTCGGGTGGAAGTGCCAGCGACGGAAATCCTATTCAGCTCTGGTCTGATATCGGAACCCTTGCACAGCGCTGGATCGCAATTAAGGAAACCGATGGCAGCTACATGTTGGTCTCGGCGCTCGATCAAACGTTTGCTATTGATGTTGCGGGAGGGGCCGCTTCTAATGGCTCGGCTGTGCAGTTGTATAAGGTAAATGGAACAGCCGCCCAGCGATGGGTGCTGACGCCGGCCAAAACTGAACAGCAACATTTGGACGATAGGGCCGCGGCACATCGCTATGACCTTGCCGATGGAACATACGCCATCTTGGCTTCGAATGATTCGCTCGCGCTGAAGGCATCCGGTGGGTCTCTCTCATTTGATAAGTTTGGTTATTCTGGGATTCAGATGTTCGATGTCTTAACAACAGAGGATGGCTATCGCACCATTGCAATTAACGGAACCTCCACGGTCCTGGATGCGGCTGGCGGCAATGATGCCAATGGCACAAAGCTGCAGTCTTACTCTGCCAATGGATCTAAGGATCAGAAATGGATTATCGAGAAAGACGGTGAGCGCCTCCGTATTGTTTCGGCTTTGAATGGACGGAAAGTTGCCGACATCCCCGGTGGATCGATTTCCTCCGGCGCGGGGCTTCAACTATATGATGCAAATGGAACTGCAGCTCAATCCTTCTATTTTGTCGATCTGAAAGCCGTGCGGAGTGAGCTCGATAAACTGGCCTCAGATAACCGAGATGTTGTCAAAGATGGAGAATATGCTATCATTGCCGGCCCATCCTCTTCCCGTATGGTGCTCGATGTCGTCGGTGGCTCCACATCCAGCGGTGCAAATGTCCAAATTTACCAATCGAACGCAACCGATGCTCAACGCTGGCGTGTTTCTCACGACGATGACGGATACCTCACGATCACGAATATAAAGTCGGGCAAGGTCCTTGATGCTTCTGCGGGTTCTACTTCTTTGGGGACGAACGTTCAGCAATATTCGGCTTGCGGTGATGCGAACTATGCCCAGAAATGGATTGCAGCATTAAATGGAGATGGAAGTGTTCGGCTCCTTTCTGCTGTTTGGCAACAGCGCTCACTTGATGTTGCCGGCGGTTCTCTGAAGTCTCAGTCGAACATACGGCTTTATGTCTCGAATGGAACAGCTGCGCAGCGTTTTTATTTTATTGCAGCAAAGCCCGAGCCGGTTGACCCCTGCGAAGACATTTTGAAAGATGTAGGCTGGTGCGTCATCTCTCCATCTTCTAATAGTGCCGCTGCGCTTGACGTTGTCGGTGGCTCATTAAAGAACGGCGGTAACGTTCAGACACATTCTCGCAACGGCACGCTGTCTCAGCTATTTAAGGCCGAGTACTGCGATGGTTATTATGTCCTGTGTAATGCTGGCTCCGGCAAGGTACTTGATGTTACGGCGGGCGATGTTGTGCCGGGAACGAATATTCAGCAGTGGAATGAATCTCCCAACGACAATCAGCTATTTAGCGTGGTTCGCAATGAGGATGGAAGCTATACATTCATCAACAAGGGCACGGGGCTCACACTTGCCGTATCCGGTTCTAATGTGGTTGCCGCTACGCCGGGGGATTCTGTTCAGACATCGTTTGCTTTGATTGAGCAAGAATATTTGCTGAATGAGGGCCTTTACGAGATATATTCGTCTACAAATTCATCCTATGTACTTGATGTTGCGGGCGGATCTGCAGGCACTGGTGCCAATGTCCAGCTTTATGCTTCCAATGGCTCCTTCGCCCAAAAATGGCTGCTAAAAAAGGTGGATGGAGCTAAGAATACCTATACGCTAGAATCCGTTTGCTCATCCAACAAGCTTGCGGTTTCGGGATCCAATGTTTGCACGGCCGCCTCGACAGATGCGAAGGCGCAGCAGTGGACGGTCCGAATTGACAAAACCGGCATCGAGTTCGTTTCCGTGGATAAAAACCTATCGCTCGATGTGAAGGGCGGCAATTTCGCTTCGTCCTCCAATGTCCAAGTCTATACTTCAAACGATTCTGCAGCGCAGAGGTTCCGCCTTCGTTCGACTTCGGCGGATGTCGCAAACGGCACGTATTTCATTCGAATGGCGTCTCGTGCAAACTCGGTCTTAGATGTTTCCGGTGGATCGTCCGCTGACGGTGCGAATGTGCAGATTTGGCAAAATAACGATACAGGCGCTCAAAAATGGAATTTCTCACGCAACGTTGATGGCTCTTATACAATCGTCAACGCCGCCAGTGGCAAAGCTCTTGATGTAAAAGATGCCGCTGTCTCCTCAGGGACGAATATCCAACAATGGTCCAGAAACGGCAGTGCTGCCCAGCGCTGGTATATTGAGTACGCATCCGGTGGCTTCATATTGTCTTCCGCCCTTAACACGGCATTTGTTATTGATGTCTCTGGAGGAAATGCGGCAAACGGTACGAATGTTGTGCTATATGCGAGCAATGATTCAAAGGCGCAGCGGTTTACATTCAAGGCAACTACGTATGTTCAGCCCTTGCCTGCGGATCAACAGGCAATGTATAACCGTGCGCAGTGGTACAACAGCAACACGGAGTGGTTGATTTTGACTGATACCGTCGGATGCCGTACAGGTATTTTTAGGGGTTCTCGCGGCAACTGGAAGTTATGGTCTTTCTGGCAGTGCGCTCCTGGCAAGAACGGGTCGCCGACTGTGCTGGGCGAGTATTCCGTCTATGGAAAGGGTCTCTCGTTTGGGCATGGATATACCTGCTGGTACTACACTCAGTTCTACGGCGACTATCTGTTCCACACGCAACCTTGCTATACAGGAACGTTTAATGTGAAGGACCCCACTATGGGACAACGTGCATCAGCGGGATGCATTAGGCTTACAACGGACCACGCAAAATGGATTTACGACAATATTCCCTATGGAACAAAGGTCGTCAATTACTAGGCTTAAAGGCGGACCGCATATTGCGGCCGCCTTTTTGCGCAAAGATTTGTATGATGCGCCGAACCGCGATTAAATGATTCAAGAGCACAGCAGTTTTGTTGCGTACAATTCGCATGACTTGATGGCCAAGTCTTGCGAATTGTTTATAGCGCAGGCGTTGTGTTGCTGGTGATGGTGAGACTGTCTGGGGGATGACATGGGTCGTAAAAAGAGCGGTTGCATTTCACTACAAGCAGGGTTTTTGTTGTGCCTGCTTTTAGTGCTACCTTTCGTTCCAAAATCGGGCTCGACTGCCTTTGCTGAAGTCTCTGCAGCCAGTTTGTCCTTCGCAGAGAATCTGAAAACCGAAGACGATGTCGATCCCTCTCAGAATTTGTCTCTGGATGAGGCAACTCAAGATGTTGACGTCAGCGATGGGGGCTCGGATATCGAGTCCGAATCTTCTGCCGAAGCAGGTGATTTGTCTCAATATTCGATTCTCGATCGTGGCGCTTATTTCTTAACCTCGGCTTTGTCGGGTCATCGTGTGCTCGATGTTGTGGGCGGTTCGGTGAGTGTCGGTGCGGCGATACAGCTGTATGGCAGAAAGGAGACGGCTGCTCAGTAGTTTGTTCTTGAGGATCTTGGCGACGCACAATATGCCTTTAAGAACGTGAAATCGGGGCTGTATCTTTGCTATCCCAACGATGCTTCTTGTTTCTCGGACCATCCGCTTCTTACGCAGCGCACTGGTGACGACGATTCTTGGGACCTTGCGTGGCATGTTCGACAGGTTGGTGGTGGATATATCTTTTCGCCCGCTATTGATGATGGCTTTGCCATTGACATTGCCGGTGCTAACGATGCCAATGGCACTCAAATCCGTCTATTTCAAGCCAGCGCGTCTGCGGCTCAGATTTTTACGCTTGAAAAACCCAAGGCGGCTATCGTAGCCGAGATTGCGGCTGCCCATGCTTCCGATCTTGCTGACGGCACCTATCTCATTCGTTCAGCAAAGAGTTCTTGGCAAACGCTTGATGTCGCAGGAGGATCTAAGGTCTCGGGTGCGAACATTCAACTTTATGTGCTTAACGCCTCACCTGCACAAACATGGATGGTCTCCCATGACACGGATGGTTTCATAACGCTTACCTGCAAGGGCTCTGGGCTTGTGCTTGATGTTTCTGGCGGAAGCGCTCAATCTGGAACGTATGTTCAACAGTATTCATCTAATGGTTCTGCCGCACAATAGTGGATTGCTCTGAGAGATGGCGGCCCAATAAAGCTTGTTTCCGCCCTTGACCCCTCAATCTGCCTTGATATTGCCGGTGGAAATACGGATAGCGGGACGAATGTTCGCACTTGGTCCGATAACGGCGCGAGTGCTCAACGTTGGTCATTTTTTAATCTAAACGCCCAGCGTGAAGAACTGGATGCACTTGCGCAACAAAACGCTGGCGGTATCGCTGATGGGCGTTATATTTTGGCTCTTGGCGTCGGCGGAACTAAGGTGTTGGATGTAGCCGCTGGATCCAAGAACAACGGTGCTAATGTTCAGTCCTATGCCTCGAATATGACGAAGGCGCAACAGGGGGATATTTCTCATGATAATTTGGGCTATTTGATCATCAGAAATGTTTCCTCGGGTAGAGTGCTCGACGTTGCTGGTGGTTCTTGTTCATTGGCCACTAATATCCAGCAGTATTTATTTAACGGATCGCTTGCTCAGCGATGGATCGCTGTTTCCTCAACGCCGGCTGGGCTATTCCGGCTACAGTCGGCACTTATGTCCGGTGTTGTTCTGGATGTTGCGGGCGGCTCATCTTCAAATGGTGCCATTATTCAAACGTTTGCAAGCAATGGGTCCGCTGCTCAAAACATTCGCTTTATTTCAACGGCGCCCGATGTAGCTCCGTGCGATGATCTTGGTCTTGATGGCTGGTTTACCATTTCGTCGGTGACTGATTCGTCTCGAGTCTTCGACAGTGCTGGGGACTCCTCTTCCAACGGGGCTAATGTCCAGACCTATGCCGCTAATGGTACGTTTGCGCAGGTTTTTAAGTTTGTATACGAGGGTGGATACTACCGGATCGTGAGCGCCCAGTCTGGCAAGGCCCTTGATGTTGATGGTGGCAATTTGTGTCCTGGGACTAATGTTCATCAATGGAGTATCGGCAGTAATAATGCAAATCAGTTGTTTTCGATTGTGCGCAATGAGGATGGATCGTATGCAGCGACCAATAAGGCAACCGGATTGGTCTTGACTGTTGGAAGTTCTATCGTATTTGGGGATGCCCCGTCTGATTACGGCTCGCAAAGCTTGACGTTTACAAAGCTGACCTCGCTTTTGCCTGAGGGCTTCTTTACCATTTCGAGTTCTGCCGCTTCTTCTGCGGTTCTCGATGTTGCTGGCGGCTCTGTTGCTGACGGGGCCAACGTGCAGCTCTATGGAAGCAATAAGTCTCTTGCTCAGAAGTGGAAAATTGCAAAGGTTGCCGACCGGGATAATGCCTATACCATTGAGAGTCTGGTATCTGGCAAGGTTTTAACGGCGGATGAGGACGGTAACGTTTGTGTTCGTTCTCTTGCCAACAACGACTTTCAACTGTGGACCGCTCAGATCGATGACGGCTGTGCTGTCTTTGTTAACGTGGCAACGGGAAAAGTGCTTGATGCTGCAGAGGGTTCAGCAGGTAACGGAACAAATATAGGAACGTACGCCTCTAATGGTGCTGCAGCGCAGACCTTTAGGCTGACTGCCTGTTCATTAGCTGACGCGGGCACTTACACTATTGCCACTGCCTCGAATCGTTCTAAGGCATTAGATGTATCGAACGGCTCGCGTTCCAATGGCGCCAATGTGCAGCTCTGGTCATCTAATAGTTCTGGTGCTCAAAAATGGAATGTTAGCGTCAACTCTGATGGAACTGTTTCGATCCAGAACTGTCGAAGCAAGAAGTATCTTGATGTGCTTAACGCACAGGGCGTTTCGGGCACTAGCGTTCAGCAATGGGAGGGGAACGGAAGCTCTGCTCAACGTTGGCGTATCGACTATGCGGGCGGTGGTTCCTTCGCTGTTCACTCTGTGCTCAACGATTCGCTTGTTTTGGATGTGTATGGGGGCGCGCTTAACGATGGGTCCAATATCCAGATTTACGCCGCCAACGGCTCTGCCACACAAGGATTTACCTTTGTTCAGACGAGCTATACGTCTGAGGCGGTAGATTTGGCTGTTCCCGTTTATAACCAGTACTCTGTCGGTTTGCCCAATGGTTGCGAATCGGCGGCCCTAACCAATGTCCTTAACTACTACGGTTTTGGTGTCGGTCCTTGTGAGATGGCTGATCGCTGGATTCCTCGTAGCTCTTGGGATTTCGTTTGGTGCTTCTGGGGCGATCCCCATAGCTATTCAAACGGTAACGAGATCTGTGCTCCTGGACTCAATAAGGCCGCCAACAGTTTCTTGGCGAGCCGGGGGAGTAGTTTGCACTCGTATGATGTTTCGGGGACATCTTTGTATGACCTTTGGTAATACCTGGATGATGGATACCCGGCAATTATTTGGACTACCGTTCATCAAGGCAACGTTGGCAATATTTACGCTCGACAGGGCGGTTATTTCGCCTGTTTAATTCGCATACGGTGGTCTTGAAGGGCTATGACCCTCAAACAAACAAGATCATGATCTCCGATACGATTGATGGCTATACTACCTATGATCGAGATTGGATTGCTTGGGTCTATCAGCAACGAGGTGCGCAAGCAGTCGTTATTAAGTAGCTAATTGCAATTTCCTCGCGGTTTGTATCAACTATTGTAGATTCAGTGCTAAGTTGGATCGGGGGTTTGATATGAGCTTTAGTCGGAATGCCCGCGGCCTATCTGCTTTTTCTTTAGTTGTTTTGGCTGCGGGCCTTTTGTTTTCCTCCGTTGGGGTGTCACCGCTATTTGCAGAAGAGACATTGGCTAATGGGAGCGATGTTAATCAGGTTGTTGGTTCGGACGTCGCCTGTGAAGGTGATTTTGTACCGGACGCTTCGTCTGCATTGCCGATCGAAGGACAGTCTGAAGACCCATTTGCGTCCATTAGCAATTCAATCTCCGCCACGTCGGAAGACGATATTAGCGCTGAAGATTTGGCCATTAAAAACAAGGGCACGCTTCTTGATGGTGTGACATATGTTTTTGCCGGCCGTGCTACTTCGCGCAAAGTCTGGGACGTTGCGGGAGGGTCTTCTTCAAATGGCGCCAATGTCCAGATATACAGTTCGAATATGAGCAAGGCGCAGCGCTGGCTGGTACATGAGGACAAAGATGGCTTTTAACTTTCGAAAATGTCGGTTCTGGTTTGGTGCTTGACGTTTCCGGTGTGTAAAGCTGAGTCGGGGCGTAATGTTCAGCAGTATGTGAGTAATGGTACTCGTGCGCAAAAGTGGATTGCCGTTAAAGGCGCGCCGATGGAGGCTTAGTGATTCATTCCGCCCTTGACTGTGATTACATGCTTGATATCGCTGGCGGTGGTTCCGCCAATGGCGCTAATATTCAGCTTTATAAGGGTAACCAAACTGCTGCGCAGATGTTTTTTGCATTTGAGTCCAATCCGGTCGTTGATTCCTTGGGGCAGAGCGTTGCCGACGGCGTTAATTTTATCAATCAGACGGTTCGGCGCTTGATGTTAAAGGAGCCTCCTCCGAATCGGGCGCATCTCTTCAGTCCTATGCAAAGAACGATACCGTAGCGCAGGCGTTCCGCCTTACGTATGATAGTTCGTCCGGTTTCTACACTATCGTTTCGCTTGTTTCGGGTAAATTACTAGATGCGGATTGTGGTAGCGTCGTGCCTAGCGGCGCTGTCCACCTGTATGGGTCCCTCGACGATGCTGGTTCATATACAAAGAATCGTTTCTGGGCTCTTAAGCCTTCTGAAGAGGGCTTCGTCATTCAAAATGCCGCCAACGGGCTGTATCTTTCATTTGAGGGTGGCGTTGCGGTTACTGCTACTGATGCTGCTAGCTGGACTTTGACCCAGACGAATAGTTTTACCTGTACGCAATGGGATGTCGATGCTTTTGCTGCCGTACGGGGTCTGCAGATTGCGGACGGAACCTATGCGCTCTGCATGGATTCTTCGCCACGAAGCGTTGTCGATGTTTCCGGCGGTTCGATGGCGAGCGGCGCCAATATACAAATTTACACTTCTAACAACACTGCCGCTCAGCGTTGGGTCATTCAAAATGTCTACGGTCCCGACGGCGGGCCTACCGGCTATGTGACGATCACCCACGCGGGAACCTCCTCCGCCCTTGATGTTTTCGGCGGAAGTATAAAGTCTGGCGCAAACGTTCAGCAATACGCTGAGAACGGAACCGCTGCGCAGCGTTGGATTCCTGTTAAGCAGGCAAATGGATCGTTTGTTTTCTATTCCGGTCTCGGGCGCAATCTTGTTTTAGATGTGAGTGGTGGTAGCGTTTCGAACGGTGCCAATGTTCACATTTGTTCGGCAAATGGTTCTGCTGCGCAGCGCTTCATTGCCATCAATGCTTATCCTCATGCTGATGCGGGTGCCCAGACGGTTACGGATGGCATGTACCAGATCAATTCCGTTTCGGATTCCTCAAAATGCCTTGACGTTGTGGGAGGCTCCACCTATAACGGCGCTCGCGTTCAAACTTATTCTGCAAATGGTACGCTGGCACAGTGTCTCAAGCTTTCATATGACCCATCTACGGGCTTCTATTCGATTCGCCCTGCTAAGTCGGGCAAGGGGCTTGATCTTGATAATGGCGATATTATTCCCGGTGCTAAAGTTCAACAGTGGGATTTCCCCGGAATTGGATCAAACCAACAGTGGCGCATTGAATCTGATGGGGATGCGTATTTAATCCGGTCTGTTGCGAGCAATTTGGTGCTGGAGCGGAAGTCCGACGGGTCCGTGACGACCGCTGTCGAAAACGGGGACGCTGCGCAACGTTGGGCCTTTGAGGCTTTTAATGTGTCGCTCAACGGAGGCTGCTACTCCATTTACTCGGATTCGGCGGGTAAATATGTCGATATTTGCGGCGGTTCTTTTTCAGAGGGAGCTCCGCTGCAGATTTATGCAGAAAATGGGACTATGGCTCAGAAATTTTGGGCTCGTAAAGACGATCAAGGATTTTACTCGTTCCAGTGTGTCAATTCTGCCAAGTACCTTTCGGCGCGCGAGTCCGATGGCGCCGTTCTTCAGGTTTCTGATAAGGATTCCGATGAGACCAAATGGTCGCTTGGCATCTGCTTTGGTAACGGTATTGAGTTAAAGAACAAAATGACCGGCAAGGTCTTGACTGCCTCTCGATCTGGGAATTCTCTTGTGTGCATTGACGAGAATAATACCGCGGCACAAGGGTGGGCAATTGCATCTGCCTCTCTGATTGCTGACGGATTCTATGAGTTCGCTCCCATGCATGCGACTGGGCTACGACTTGAGGTGGCCGGTGGCTCTCGCTCGAATGGCGCAAGCGTCCAAATATATGCTTCCAACGGCACTTTAAGTCAGCGCGTGTGGGTCCGTAGCGTCGGCGGCGGTTGGTGCTCGCTTACCGCTTGCTGCTCTGCTTACCCCCTCGACGTCCTCAACTGTTCCGATGCGGATGGTGCAAATGTCCAGCAATGGCAGTGGAATGGTTCGAACGCTCAAAAGTGGCGCTTCGAAATGGGGGAGAGTGGAATCAAGATTATCTCTGCCCGCGGAATAAGGTTCTTGATGTAAGTGGTGGGGCTACCGCGAATGGGTCCAATGTCCACCTGTGGTCTTATAACGGGTCCAGCGCACAGGACTGGCGTGCTATTTCTGCAGAGCGCCCCGCGAAGATTGGCTATCAGAATCCTGCGAACTATCCGCAGGTTAGCAGCTTGACGGTTAAACTTCCGAGTTATTGCACTGGCGAATTTATCTATGTGACACCGTCTCGCATTGCAATCGACGCCACACGAGATGATTGTGTCGATGCCTTTATTCAACGCGCTTATGAGTATGTTGGTACGCGCTATATTGAACCGTATTCCACGGCCCCGGCGGTGCCGTCGATTGTTCGGGTTTTGTATTGCAATGCCTTTATGCTACAGGTATGGATATGGGAATCTCCAACCCGTACAGCCATCGCTGGCTTGCTTGGCAAACCTACAACTCTATGAATTGGTACAACAACGGTACGTTTATGCCTGTGAGTGTTGGCAGCATGCAACGTGGTGACGTCATCTACTACCGCGGCCATATTGCTATCTATTTGGGCGGAGGGCGCATGATTGATTCTTGGCCCAGGCAGGGCGCCGGTGTTCACGGCGTCTACGAGCGCGGCAACCCGATTGGTGCCGCTCGTCCGTTTGTGCAATCCATCTCCGTAAATCGAGGTTAATATTTTCGACGTGTTTTGGGCTTATTGCCATGATGACAATCGCGCCAATTTAAAAGTTGGTATGATTATTGCCGTCCCGTTCACTCCAATACGTGGGCAGGGTCCATCTGGGGCCATATTGCAATCTATATTGGAGACGGCAAAGTAATTGAGAACATTGGTCGGTTAACGTCCGCGGGCTTGATGACTGGGTCAATTACTATGGGACAACGTATACACCGCTTTGGGGTTGGTACCGTAATACCGCCCTTTGTTAGATTGGGTCTGGTTTATCAAAATGCGCAAGAATGGCCGTCTTGTATCGTCTCTACTAGTTGCCCTCGGTTTGCTTTACGGACTGGGGGCAACCCCTGTTTTTGCTGATGATGCCCCGCTTCCTGTCGATGCTTCCTTGGAGGAGCGTTTAGCTTATGGCGAGGCGCATCCCGACGATGACCTTGGTACCTATACTGCCGGTAGCTCGATGGAGGGGGAGCCGCTTGCCGCGGCACTCGATGCTCGCTCGGGTAATGGCTCCCCGTATTGGGGTGGCTCCAACGCTTCTAAAACGTTTTACAACGGCTACGACGAGGTGTTCGCATCGCCTGCCCTTAAGGTCATCGATGTCTCGGAATGGCAGGGGACGATTGATTGGAATAAGGTCAAAAACTCAGGTGTGGATGCTGTCATTTTGCGTTTTGCGCATTCAACGAGTCATTTTGACAAGCAATTTGAGCGCAACTTGAGCGAAGTCCGTCGTCTGGGAATTCCGTTTGGCCTGTACATCTTTAGCACCGCCCAGAATTCGAATGACGCCACAAGCGAAGCGTACTTTACCCAGCAAATCGTGAACAAATACGGTCTATACGATCTGTCTCTGCCGATTTTCTATGACCTCGAGACGTTCTACGACAGCAACGGAAATGCAATATCGCCCAATAGTGTTTCGGCATACGAGGGCATCGTGAATGCGTATTTTAATACGCTGTCTGGTTTTGGCATTAACAACGTGTCCATTTATTCCGGCCGCTGGTATACGGATACCTACCTAAAGGCCGCAAGCGTGCGTCCTCGTGTGTCCTGGATTGCTGAATATGGCCCCAAACTCAAGACTTCATTTAGCTGTACTGGCCAGTATGGATGGCAGTACACATCTTCGGAACATCTTGATGGCATTACCGCTAATACGGTTGACATGAGCGCCTTTTCCTCAGCTGATTTTGTTAACGTTCTTAATATGCCTGACTTTTCTCTTGCTGATGGATCTTACTACATCGATTCGATTGCAAAAGATTCTTCGAGTGTTACCGTGACTGCCGACACCAGTCTTTCTTTGTATGGGGCTCAGGGAACGGCTAATCAGCGTTTTAATCTTGAGTCGGACGGCTCTGGGGCATATCGAATTAAGAGTGAGTCAACTGGGTTATATCTTTCGGTTGCGGGAGATAATGCGCAAAGCGGATCTTCGGTCACTCAGGCCGCTTATGCTCAGGACGAGCGCCAGCTTTGGCATATCCGTGTTGCCGATAGTGGATTCTACATTCAGTCTGCTTTGGGTAACTGGGTGCTCGATCTTAATGGTGGGAGTACTGCGGATGGCACTTCGGTTCGCATCTGGGCCCCAAATAAGTCGAATGCTCAGCGCTTTACCTTTGCGTTCACTTCAACCGTTAAGACCGACACGGCTTTCGCTATAAAGAGTGTGCTTAACCCGCAGCTTGTCATGGATATCTATGGTGGCTCTTCTGACAACCTGGCGCGTCTCCAGATTTATAACGCCAACAATAGCCAGGCGCAGATGTTTTCTTTTAAGCAGGTCGGTAATGGTCTGTACGAAATCGTAAACGTTAACTCTGGTAAGCCCTTTGAGGCGCAAGGCGGTTCTGTCTCCAACGGTGGGGTAATCTCTCAGTATTCATCCAACGGCACCTGCGCCCAGCATTGGTCCATCATTGATTGCGGCAATGGCGAATATTCGTTCATTAATTCAAAATCCGGTAAAGCCATTGATGTTCCGGGCGGTAACGGCATGAGTGGGTCCGCGCTTCAGATTTATACGTATAACGCATCTGATGCGCAGAAATGGACACTTGCGCCGGCGCGTACCGTTCGTCAGGAGCTTAATGATCTCGCCGCCTCGAGCAAGGGTCTTGTAAAAGAGGGCGTTGAATATGCTATTGGCTCCTCCTCTGAGCGTCAGGTTTTCGATATTGCTGGTGGATCTACGAACTCCGGCGCCATTCTTCAGCTGTATGCATCTAATGCAACTAAGGCTCAGCGCTGGACGTTTTCCTATGACAAGAATGGCTATGCGACCATTACGAATGTGAAATCGGGTAAAGTTCTAGATGTTTCTGGCGGCAGCAAAAAAGCTGGTGCTAAAGTTCAGCAGTATGAGCCCAATGGCTCTTGGGCTCAGAAATGGATTCTTGTCGATTGCGGCGACGGCTTTGTCAAAATATGCTCTGCGATTAGGGCGGGCTTTGTTTTGGATCTTGCCGGCGGCTCCACTGCAAATGGTGCGAATGTCCAGGTTTATGACGACAACGGCACTGCTGCGCAGCGTTTTCGGCTGTATACCGCCGGAGAAGTTTCCAAGGTTCAAACAATTGATTCTCAGTCTGCTGTTGTAACGGCTTCCGACGGTCGCGTTTTTGATGTGTGTGGCGGCAGTATAGATAGCGGAGCAGCCCTTCAGCTTTATAGCGCCAATGGGACCATTGCGCAGTCGTTTGGCTTTGAATTTGATGCTGAAGCAGGCCATTATGCAATTAAGTCTGCGAAATCCTATCGCTACCTATATGCTCAGGACGGGGACATTGTTCCTGGTACCGCGGTTAAGCAAGGGGGCCTGTCGCCCTTGTCGCACATTTATAAGTGGGCTGTCGAAGATGCAGGTTACGGCCTGTACCGTATTGTTAACGCTGCAACGGGGTGTGTTTTGGGTGTAAGTGCTTCTGGCAAGCTCGTTACGGTTTCTAGGGGCGATGCGCGTGAGCTATTAGTTTCATTTGCGCCATCTAATTTTAAATGTCTCCGTTCTGAACAGGATGCAGACGCAGCAGCTCATGCGTCTGATTTGCCGGATGGCGAGTATATCGTCAGCTCAAGCAAGTTCTATTCCTATGTTTTGGGTGTTTCTGGTGGGTCAAAAGAAAATGGTGCCAATATTCAGTTAAACACGTCGAATATGGACACAGCTCAGCGCTGGATCGTTTCCCATGACGACAAGGGTTATGTTGCGTTTACAAACGTTGGCTCCAATAAGGTGATTGATGTCGTCGGTGGAAACGCTTCCGATGGTACAAATGTTGCTCAGTATGCCTCTAATGGCTCATATTCTCAAAAGTGGATTGTTGTCAAGCAGTCTGACGGCTCATATCTTATCGAAAGCGCTCTTAGGCCCGGATGCTATCTCGGATCTAGGGGAGAAAAAGCGTTTAATGGCGCGAATGTGGAGCTGAGCTCAAAAGAAGACAATTCGTGTTTTGCGTTACTTAGCACATCTCCGCAAGTTGCCAAATGCGAAGACATTCTTCCGGAAGGTTACTTTACGCTGAGCCCTGCTTGCGGTTCCTCCGGTAAGGTCATTGATATTGCTGGTGGCTCAAGCTCCAACGGGGCAAATGCTCAGCTCAACAATTCCAATGGTACGCTTGCTCAGCTGTTTAACTTTGAATATCACGATGGCTACTACCTGATCCGAAATGCTAAAACTCAGAAAGCGCTTGATGTTGCTGGTGGCGAGCTCATTCCGGGTGCTAATGTTCAACAGTGGGATGGCGATTCGACCAATTCAAATCAGTTGTTTACAGCTATTGAAAACAGTGATGGGACCTTTTCATTCGTTAATAAGGCAACCGGCTTGGTCCTCAACGTCGCCAACGGCTCCGATTCCGCTCAAGCGAATGTTAACGTATCTTTATCTAATGGCACTGCCGCACAGAAGTTTTCGCTTCATCAGGTTACCGAGTTTTTGAGTGAGGGTGCGTTTACTTTCGAGTCGACTACAGCCTCTAAAGTCTTGGATGTTGCTGGTGGTTCCATGGAGGATGGGGCTGCCATTCAACTATATACATCAAACGATACGCCTGCTCAAAAATGGTATGTGAGTAAAGTCCCTGGGTTGAACAATACGTACGAGATTGAGTGTATCGGTACTGAGAAGGTGCTCTCTCTTGCTGATGAGGGGAAGCTTGTCCAGCTGACAGCTAATGGTGCCGATTCTCAGCGATGGCGCAGTGCGCTTTCTGGCGGCAAGATTGCGTTGCAGAATGCGGCCACAGGTCAGTATCTCTGTGTTTCGGGTTCCTCTTCGACATTGGGCATGGTTGATTCTCTTGAATTGCCTGGGGTTCGTTTTAATGCAAAGAGCGTTGGGGTTCTGTCTGAAGGGTCATATACCATTCAGCTAATGTCGAATCGCTCTCAGGTGTTCGATGTTTCTGGTGGTTCAACGACTGCTGGCGCACCGGTAGGTTTCTATGGTTCGAATGGAACAGCGGCTCAAATATGGGACGTTCGTAAAAATTCTGACGGCACATATGAGATTTCGAGCGCTAAATCTTGCAAACCGTTGGACATTAGAGACGCTAATCAAGTTGCTGGCAATGGGGTACAAATTTGGACCCGAAACGAGAGCGCTGCCCAAAAATGGAAATTGGTATACAACAGGGGAGAGGGCTATACCATTCAGTCGACCAGCGGCCTCATCCTTGCTTCTACTAATGGTTTGCTTGCACTTTGCGAAGATAGTGGTTCTGCTAATCAGCGTTTTGCTTTTGAGAAGGCAACTTACATTCCTCCAACACTGACTGGTGTTCAGTGGAAGGGCTGCGCGCATTATTCTTCGACTCGCTATGGCGAAGATTGGAGTGTGATCGTAATCCATATTTCGGAGTGTACATCGCTTTCGCAGATCGACAATACATTTTGGGGTACGCGTGAAGCATCGGCTCATTACGGCGTGGCACCGGGACAGATTCACCAGTATGTTGGTCTTAACGATACGGCATGGGCAGTAGGCAACTGGGAGTGGAATAAGCGCTCGGTGTCTATTGAGCATGTGGGTACAACGGCAAACCCGCCTTCGTATGCCACTCTTGATACAAGTGCGCAGTTGATGGCGGCCTTGGCTCGCTCGAAAGGATGGCGCCATCTTACACTGGGAGATAACGTGGGCATTCACAAATGGTACTCAAGTACGTCCTGTCCGGCTGGAACTGATGTTAATTGGCTGGTTGCGAAGGCAAATCAGTATTTGGGAAATTAACTGTGGCTTGTTTTGGCTACCTTTTGGCGCTCATATTATTTAAATCGATACTGTCGAAATCCTTAATGTTGTTAGCGTTGGAATAATTTGGCCAAATATAGTCGGCCGAGATTGACCAATCCCGGCCGACCCATTTTAGCCAACACGCCCGCATCTATGACTTTCCTATCGCATTCCTACATCCCCTCGGGCTGGATCCCCCGCATCACCAACACCGACGCCTTGTCGAACAGCCTGTCGAGGGCGCACAGGAGCGTGTCGTCGTCCGTGAAGAACTCATCCCACCCGCTCGGGGCGATGTTGCTCGTGAGGACCATCGCGTTTGGCCCGTCTTCATGCCGATGGCTGACGACCATATTCTTTCAATCGCTGAGGTATTCAACTTTCAGGATTCTGAAAGTTAGATTGCGTCACCATTGTTGTCGTCGCCATCTTAATGCTAGAAAAACTAATGATGAGCCGACCGGTTGATATAGTTCGATATTTGTGAAGTAATCAATCTTCTTGCGATATCGATTGCTAAGCAGCAAATCATTACAAACGAGGGAATTGTTATTACAAGTAATATTCCGTGCTGGTTTCCTAGATTTCCGAAGGTGAATATGCTCTTCCAGAGGAAGTCTTGAACAAATTGGAATTCGGAAATAAGATATACCGCTAAAGCTGATGCAGCAACCCAATTGATGACGGTAGATTTAATATGGTACACCTTAGATAGCTTAAACACCGATAATGATAATGTAAATGATAGGCCCATTGAGAGAATGCTGGCTGGCGAGTAGACGTATCCATCAAATAGGTTTACAGCAAACTCTTTTATTATACCGTGTGAATAATACGGAAGATGGTTGCACGCTATTCCTAACACAAAGCTTGCAACCCCAATAAGCGCCAGACTTTTCCACTTTGTTATATCAAGATCGATGTACCAGCGAAAATAGCAGATATCAACCGCTAGAACAATGAAGTCGATAAGCAGCCCTCCGGCTGGAAACGTAACAAAGGGAAGATATCGAAAGAGTCCATATACAAACGTTAGCGATTGCGCGAGAAATCGGTGACCCTTTTTGTTGCATGCTCGAAGCCCAACCATTAAATAGGGAAGAAGTAATATCAGAGCAGCATACGAATTAATGAACCACCATCCGTACCCAGTGGCAATTGGAAATAACGTCTTGATAACTAAGAATAGCGAAAACTGCTGGTTTCCAGTAAAGACAGAGATAGCTCCTAAAACGATACTGTAAAATACAACCTCTTTATGCAATAGCATAATCTTTTTTATTGCGTCTTTTATGCCAAATGAAGTCCTGGACGCCATAAACCATACTGTTATAAACACGAAACAGCCGACTGCGACCTTTCCAATGGGTATAAAAACTTCGTTGAGCGTGAAACGTGCTACAGGGTTGGGGAATACCGATACTGCATCTGCATTATGAATTACAAAATGATGTGCAACTACACACCACATTGAAATTAATCTAAATAATTCGATTAATGAATTACGCTCTTTTGACATGAGGTCCTCCGGTTAACTTAAGTTAACGCTGAATGCTGATTAATCTAATTTAGTTTACAGCAGGTAAGAGTAATAGATTAATAGAGGCATAGATTCAGTCAGGGCAACGTAATGCAGACTATACCTAATGTCAGCAATAGTTGTCTGGTCGAAGTGGATGGTATGCTGGGTAATGGATCCGTGCAACACTGTCGAGCTTGCCGATGGGTCGCCGAAGATGTCACGGACCAGTTAAAAAACTCTAGGGATGCATGTGCATCGGTCTGACATCACGAAGCCCAGTGCGTGACGCTACTTCTGTCCAAGACTATGTACGAAAATCTAATCAGTGGTGGATTTCATGATTTTAATGCGACTCGGGGGACAATTGGCCGGAGGAAAAAGGCTGCCCAAGAGCAGTGTCTGGGTTATAAATAATATCGGAGTGGATTTACCTTCCTGACGGGTCATGGACCTTGTTCCGTCAGGCGTTTGTTAATTTGCGATAGAAAATATTCATTACCAGCCCGTCTGAAATTAGCTTTGCTGATTTCGCAAAACATCATTCTCATTTTCAAGAATCGCAATACGTTGAGTTAAGTTCTTGCAAGCCGTAACGAGTCTGCTAATCGCAATACTGAGAGATAAAGAAATCATCAATAAAAGTACTACAGCAACAAGAAAAGCGAAATTCGACGGGCTAATAAACCCAATACAATCTGAAATCCGATAAATCAACTCCGGAAAGCATACGCTAAATAGTGCCACCACGCACAGGCAAAGCCATAGTAACGAGTACTTTAAAAGCAGCTTTCCTTTACCGACTAAGGAAACGACATAAAAGAAAAGACCACTAAAAATTACGCCAGCGCCCACGCGAATTATCATACTCATGAGTGAGCCGCCTTTCTATAAGCAAAACAGGCCATGGAAATTGCAAGCGAAACCTTAATCATGTAATAAATTGAAGAAAAGCCAGAAATTGATGACACTCCGCCCTGCCTCTCGCGCATAAGTACAGGAACCTCAACAACTGAAAGTCCAGTTTTTAATGCCGCGGCAATAGATTCAGGCTCAGGATAATCATCTGGATAGTCCCTACAGAACAAATCTATGGCTTTATTGCCGCACGCACGAAATCCAGAAGTAGGATCTTTAATCGTCTTTCCGGTAAATAATCTCAGCCAACCAGAAAGCCATCGGATACCTACTCTCCTTAAAAATGTAGACTGAAAGCCTTCCGTGGGAACGGCAAATCTTGAACCGATGGATAAATCGGCACCATCAATAATCGGCTCGATTAAGTTCCCAATATAAGAAGGATCATGCTGGCCGTCACCATCAACCTGGACATCAATGTCATAACCATGCCTGAGCGCATATTTATGACCGGCCTGAACAGCACCACCGATGCCCAAATTTTGCGGAAGGTCAAGGATATTAAATCCATGTTGACGGCAGATAGATAGAGTTTTATCGGTTGAACCATCATTCACCACTACATAATCATAGCCAGCTTCAACAACCGATGAAACAGTCTGAACGATATTGGCTTGCTCATTATAGGCAGGAATGATTACCAGCACTCTCAACATGTCATCCATTAAAACCCCAACGATCCACATCGGACCTATATTGAAAATAGAACCTGCTTAATTTTATCCAAACAAACCAATCTCGAGAAATGCTCACGATAATAATTGAAGCCATTAGATCCTAAAGCTTCAATAGCGTCTTTATTCATTAAAGCAATTTTTACCATGTTATCAGCAAGCGCATTGGCATCTGAGGGATTGGAGACAAACCCGCATTCAGCAGAACGAACCGCATTGGCCCCTTCACCGCGCATTACAGCAAGTATTGGTTTCGAAGACGCCATACAACTTGAAATCTTCGCCGGAATAGTAAGCTCTAGCTCGGGATTGTCGGCGAATGGTGCAATCATTGCCGTTGCAATATCTGAATACATGGGCACAACTTCAGGATCTACGCGCCCAACAAACAAAATAGACTCGCTCAGTCCCATATTTGCGACGGTCTTCTGTAATTCCGCTCTGGACATGCCATCGCCAAGAATCAGCAGCTTCATCTCAACAGGACTATTATTGATTGCATACGAGAATGCCTCAATAACTGTGTCAAGATCCTGTGCAGGAGTTATTGATCCGGCAAAAAGGAAAACACACTGACTTCCAAATTGCGATCTCAGCTCCTGTGAAACACTCTTTCGTTCGTAAACCTCCTCACAGTGCTGAGGTATTACACTTATCGAAGCATCCGGATTCAAAGGTTTAATCCTATGAAATAAGTTGTCGGCCAAAGAGTCACTCAAGGCAATCAGTTTATTACAGGCAGCATACTGCTTGTCGCAAAAAGATTTGGCAAAAGCTCTCAGAAAGCTATTTTGGACATTTAAAACGGTGTACAAATTTTCGGGCCAAATATCCAAGACATAAGTGACAAGAGGACATTTATTTCGCCATGCAGCAAACCTAGCCGGAATTATCATCAAAATAGGGCTTGTATTATAGCAAAATACAACGTCGTAATTGTTTTTGAGCCTTAACGCCTTGAAAGATGCAGTAATCGGCCAGCTAATATAGTTCAGGAAAATGCGAACCGAAGTGTTTCCCTTTCGGCGTATTTCACCAGACCGAAAGACAGACGCACCGTGGTAATCATCGTAACGATGGCCGAAATAACCATATCCTTCGGCCCATTCGCCTGAAGGATAATTTGGAATACCGCAAAGGACATCAACACTTGCACCGTCTTCAATAAAACCTTTGACGATGTCATTGACTCGAAAGGTCTCCGGGTAAAAATGCTGCGTTACGACAAGTATTTTTTTCCCAGCACATGAGCAAGCCATTAAACGATCTTCCTCCACACCATCTTGTCCACGACGCCGGTGTAGCTCTGGATGATCTTGACCACCTTGGTGGACACGGTCTCGTCGGCGTAGTCGGGAACGGGAGCCTCGGGCAGCGATCCCTCCGCGTCGAGCTCGACGGCGGTGTGGACCGCCTGGAGCAGGCCGCGCTCGCTGATGCCGGCCAGCGTGAAGCAGGCCCTGTCCAGGGCCTCGGGACGCTCGGTGGAGGTGCGGATGCAGACCGCCGGGAACGGATGCCCGACGCTCGCGAAGAAGCTGGACTCCTCAGGCAGGGTGCCCGAGTCGGAGACAACCGCGAAGGCGTTCATCTGCAGGCAGTTGTAGTCGTGGAAGCCCATGGGCTCGTGCATGCGCACGCGCGGGTCCAGTTGGAAGCCGGTGGCCTCCAGGCGCTTGCGGGAGCGCGGGTGGCAGGAGTACAGGATCGGCATGTCGTACTTCTCGGCCAGCGCGTTGATCGCGGTGAACAGGTTCGTGAAGTTCGCCTCGGTGTCGATGTTCTCTTCGCGGTGGGCGGAGAGCAGCATGTAGCGCTTGGGCTCCAACCCGAGCTCGGAGAGGATGTCCGAGGCCTCGATCTTGTCCAGATTCGCGCGAAGGACCTCCGCCATGGGAGACCCCGTGACGTAGGTGCGCTCCGGGGCGCAGCCGGTGTCCTTGAGGTAGCGGCGGGCGTGCTCGGAGTAGGCCAGGTTGACGTCGGAGATCACGTCGACGATGCGGCGGTTGGTCTCCTCGGGCAGGCACTCGTCCTTGCAGCGGTTGCCCGCCTCCATGTGGAAGATGGGGATGTGCAGGCGCTTTGCCGCGATGGCGGACAGGCAGCTGTTGGTGTCGCCCAGGATGAGGAGCGCGTCGGGCTGCACCTGGACCATGAGCCTGTAGCTCGCGGCGATGATGTTGCCCACGGTCTCGCCCAGGTCGGCGCCCACGGCGTCCAGGTAGACGTCCGGGTCGTCAAGCGACAGGTCGCGGAAGAAGATGCCGTTGAGCGTGTAGTCGTAGTTCTGCCCGGTGTGCGCCAGCAGGCAGTCGAAATGGCGGCGGCACTTCTTGATGACCTCGGACAGGCGGATGACCTCTGGGCGCGTGCCCACGATGATCAGCAGCTTCAGACGGCCGTCGTCCTTGAACTCAATCATTATTATCTCCCATGGAATTCCAGTATTTACACATCAAATAAATTATTCAAGACTAGCTAATCGATTGCTGCTTTGAAATATCAATAATAGATGACTTTATTGCCTCGAAATCAGCAGGAACAATGGTCCCCAAAGAAGGATCAGCGATCTCTGCACAAGCAGAATTCTCCATCACAAGAACTCTCGTTCCGCAAGACTGGGCTTCAGCAACAGTAAGACCAAATGTCTCTTCAACACCAGGATGCAAAAATAAATCAGCAGTGGAATAGATTTCAGCAAGCTTCCTTGCATCACTGGTCTTAGAAAGACTCAATATCCTATTCCCCACCTGGACTTTTTGTTTCTCATTGACACCAACAAGAACAACTGCATAAAGATTAGGATCCAGCTCATGAGAAAGACGAACAAAAACATCAAGACCCTTGCGTGCACTCCATGGACTAGCAACGCCAAGAATCATAAAACGGTTTCCAATTCCAAAGCGACTGCGGAAGTCACTTGAAGTTGGCTTAAATACATTTTCATCAATCGAGTTATACCTTACTTCCACGGAATAACCCGATAGAAAAGATTCAGAAACCAAATTTGCCATCCAATTAGATGGAACTATCAATTTAAGTCGATTAACCGGCAACGAAGTAAATAGCCGTTTTTTTTCACGCCAGCACCAGTTGCACGATGAGCCAGGAGCGAAAGTTGGCGGATAGGTTTTTAACTGAGGGCATGCTTCTGCGGAACAGCACGACTCTTTCCATTGATTACAATTCACGTAAGAAAAATAAGCACAATGTCCCGTAAATGCCCAGCAATCGTGGAGCGTCCACTCCACCTTGCACTCATTTTTCGCCAACCACCGAAATAAAATAGGCAGGTTCAAATAATAACCATGAAGGTTATGAAGATGAACTACATCAGGACGGATGCGATCGAGAGCCTTAATTAAACGATACGTTTGAAAGCGAGAATGGAAGCCAGACTTTCCATCAATAAAAGTTTCAATTACATCCACAATAAAATTAATCGATGTCCCAAATAAGCGACCGTTTTTTATGCCCTTATTGGCTCTGCGACCCCAAAAAGCATATGACTCTTCGCCATTTTCCAGAAGAAAATTATGCTCAGCAAGCATAATCCTGCCCGTAGATCCATTTGGGACGCTGTTGATATGGGCGTAGACCGTCACGTTAAACTTCCTCGTAGTACGTGTCGGGGCTCTCGGGGTCGAAGGGCTCGTTGGCCCACATGACCGTCACGAGGTCCTCGGTGTCGGACAGGTTGGTGATGGAGTGCGTGTAGCCGGGGACCATCTCCACGACGCGCATGTCAGAGCCACTTACCGCGTACTCGTCGACGGGGAACGGATTCCCCTCGGCGTCCTCCCCGACCTTCCTCAACTTGATGCTCGCGGTGCCGGAGACCACCAGGAACCTCTCCCACTTGCTCATGTGCCAGTGGTTTCCCTTGGTGATGCCGGGCCTCGAGACGTTGATGGAGACCTGGCCGCGCTCGGGCGTGCGCAGGAACTCGGTGAACGAGCCGCGGTCGTCGGTGTTGGGCTTCAGGCTATAGGCGAAGTTTCCCGGCTCGTAGTAGGACAGGAACGTGCTCCAGAGCTTCTTGGAGAAGGAGCCCTCCGTCAGGTCGGGAACCGACAGCGTCTCGCGGCTGTCGCGGAAGCTGTCGAGCAGGCAGACGATCTCGCCCAGGGACTTCACGTCGGTCTTAGGGACGTAGCAGAACCCGTAGCCGTCGACGCGCTCCAGCCCGTCGTATCCGCAGCGGTGCTCCTCGCCGAGCAGCGCGCCCAGCATCTCGTCCACGAGGTCGTCGATGTAGAGGAGCTCCAGCTCCACGCTGGGGTCGTTCACGGTGTAGGGACGGCCGTTGGCGATGGCGTCGCAGAAGGTGGCCACGGCGGAGTTGTAGCGCGGGCGGCACCACTTGCCGTAGAGGTTCGGGAAGCGGTAGATGAGCACCGGCGCCCCCGTACGCTCGGAGTACTCGCGGAACAGGCCCTCCCCAGCGAGCTTGGACTCGCCGTATACGGAGCCCTCGAAGCGGCCGGACAGGCTCGCCTGCGCGGAGCTGGAGAGCATGACGGGGCACGTGTTCCCGTGGCGCTCGAGGGTCTCGAGCAGCGTGGAGGCGAACCCGAAGTTGCCCTCCATGAACTCGGACTGGTCCTTGGGGCGGTTGACGCCGGCCAGGTTGAATACGAAGTCCGCGCGGGAGCAGTACGCATCGAGTTCCCCAGGCGTCGAGTCGACGTCATACTCCATGACCTCGAGGGGAAGGAGTTGCTGGTATTTGGCGCGGCGGTCCTTGCCGTCGCGGATGTTCTCCAACGCGCAGCAGAGGTTCCTCCCGACGAAGCCCCTGGCGCCGGTGACGAGGACGCGCACCCTACTGCACCGCCTCGTGCTCGCGGCCCTCGAGCGCTAGCTGCACGTACTCGGCGGTCTTGATCTTGGCGATGGTGCCCGCAACGTCGAGCCTCTCGGTGTTGTGGGAGGTGTAGGACTCGTCGGCCTGGGTCTCCACCTCGCCGTCCACGACGAACTTGTCGTAGTTCAGGTCGCGCGAGTCGCAGGCCACGCGGTAGTAGCCGCCCATGTCCTCGGCCCTCAGTCGCTCCTCGCGGGTCATGAGGGTCTCGAAGAGCTTCTCGCCGTGGCGGGTGCCGATCACCTGCGTACCCACGCGGCCGAAGACCTCCTGCACGGCCTCGGCGAGGTCGCCGATGGTCGACGCCGGCGCCTTCTGGATGAACAGGTCGCCGGGGTTTGCGTGCTCGAAGGCGAACTGCACCAGGTCGACCGCCTCGTCCAGGTTCATGAGGAAGCGGGTCATGTTGGGGTCGGTGACCGTCAGCGGCTCGCCTTTTCGGATGCGGTCGATGAACAGCGGGATGACGCTGCCGCGAGAGCACATGACGTTGCCGTAGCGCGTGCAGCAGATGGTGGTGCGGCCGGCGCCGTTGCGGGCGTTGGCGTAGATGATGGACTCCATCATGGCCTTGGACTTGCCCATGGCGTTGATGGGGTATGCGGCCTTGTCGGTGGACAGGCACACGACGCGGTCGACGCCCTCGTCGATCGCGGCGTGGAGCACGTTGTCCGTGCCGATGACGTTGGTGCGCACGGCCTCCATGGGGAAGAACTCGCAGGAGGGCACCTGCTTGAGGGCGGCGGCGTGGAAGATGTAGTCCACGCCGTGCATGGCATCGCGCACGCTCTGGGCGTTGCGGACGTCGCCGATGAAGAAGCGCACCTTGGAGGCGAGCTCCGGGGACCTCTCCTGCAGGCGGTGGCGCATGTCGTCCTGCTTCTTCTCGTCGCGCGAGAAGATGCGGATCTCGGCCAGGTCTGTGTTCATGAAGTGCTTGAGCACGGTGTTGCCGAACGAGCCGGTGCCGCCCGTGATCATGAGGGTCTTGTTATAAAAGGTATTCACTAAATATCTCCTAGTTAAATGTACAGATAATCATCTGAATATAAAACCGTTTCCGCGGACTTTTCTTTTTTCATAATATAAAGAAAGGTAATTTAAAAAAATCTTTGGAATTCTTGAGTAATATCTAAGTGTCTTGAGCGGTCCCATCTCACTAAGGTATCGCTTGTAATCGGATATTAAATCTGAGCGCTTTTCAATAACAATCGCTGCTCTGAGCTGAAACAGCCATTGACTTCTTAAACAGTCGAAAGAAATAGCTGAACCGTAGAACTTCGCATTATTATCAATTATCGCCAAATGCTCCATAGCGATATCTGAGTATAGGGAGCGACTATTATAATTACTGTCATTACCGGCTGTTATCGTTCGATAAACAGACATGACTTCGGGCAGTACTAGAACATCGCCCAATCGTAACGCTGCCACGCACCAAGTAAAATCCCAAACCATCCTGTTAAAGCAAAATAAATCTGCAAAGCTGGCGTCCTGCAAAAGGTTCAATTCGGCAAATACATTCTTGTATATTGTTACAACGTTACTATAAGTTCTGTTTTTAAGGAAATCGGACAACTTAACGAGCTGTTTCTCATGAACCCAAGAAGGATATTTGGCGAGAATTGCCCCCTCTGGATTAACCTCACTGATTAGATGGCTTGCGCCAATAAGTGAATCATCCTTTTCCAACTCTGAGACTAGTTTCTCAATTTTAGAATCAGAGATCCAATAGTCATCCCCTTCAAGAAAACCAATATACCGACCATTTGCTTCCTTAATCGCATTCCATGTGTTGCGCGAATTGCCTTGATTGATGTCTGAAGCTATCAATTTGACATTTCGGTTATGCAGAGCATACTGGCGTGCAATTGCTACTGTGCCGTCAGATGAGCAATCATCCGCAATGATTACCTCGAAATCAAAGTGGGTTTTTTGGGAGAGTATGCTGTCTAAGCCTTTGGCAAGGTAGCCTTCATGGTTATAAGTGCTGACTATGATAGATACATCAACGTTATTTTCGTGCAAATCCAAAGCTCCAAACGGTAGTAATTCTTTTATTCCTTTAGTTTAAACCTATGAAACCTAATCAAAACGAAGAGCGGAACCTCAGAAGATGAATCCCACAAACACAGAAGAACTGTCCCTGAAAGCAAATGCCTTTTGGAACACATTTGGCTGCATATTTTATCTCGGCTGCCAATGGCTAATTACTGTACTTGTAGTAACGCTTTCAAAAGGATATGCCAATTCGGGGGCGCTGTCCCTTGCGATGAGTGTAGGACTCATTTTTACAGCAATAGGTTCTTACAATATGAGGACTTATCAAGTCTCGGATACACAGAATCGATACAGTGACTCAAGTTATATA
The DNA here is from genome assembly GCF_050313415.1 of Collinsella sp. SGI.184. NCBI lineage: Bacteria > Bacillati > Actinomycetota > Coriobacteriia > Coriobacteriales > Coriobacteriaceae > Collinsella > Collinsella sp. SGI.184. The sequence continues at coordinate 152,231 of NZ_JBNPLJ010000002.1, forward strand.
GCGTTTCGATTTTTGACACTGTTCTTATCCCTTGGAATTTGTTTCATATATAGCTCTGTTATGTATAAAGATGTTCAAATACTTGGAACATGCATTTGCTATCTAGTCTTCAAGTTCGATGAAACGCTCGTCGATGTGATGTACGGCATTTATCAGAAGAACTTACGGATGGACTATATAGGTAAATCTCAAATTCTCAGAGGCTTTCTCTCCCTGTCTTTTTTTTCAATTGGATTGAGTTTCACAAGCAGCCTAATTTTTAGCATTTTATTAATGTCGTTCGGGTGCATCCTGGTAACCATACTTTTCGACAGAAAGCACCTTCAGCTTTTTTATCGCGGTCTTCCTACAATTGATATCGCCACAGCAAAGTCAATGATTATCACTTGTACGCCAGTAATGATTGCCTGTCTTTTTAACACGGCGATAGCGTCAGCTTCTAGACAGCTATTTGGCATAAATCAAGGTACAGAGCTATTGGGCATTTACTCCGCCCTCGCAACGCCAGCCGTACTCATACAAGCAGGGATTACTTACATTTACAGTCCTTGGATTTCTTCGTTATCACGAAATCTTGCCAGTGATAAATACCTATTCAAAAGGAATCTTAACAAGCTAGTTCTAGCGTTAATAGGAATAACGATATTGGGGACGTTGCTTCTTGCGCCGCTAGGTACATACCTGCTACCCCTTGTGTACCCGAACATCAGCAAGCACATTTGGACATTTCCGTTTGTCCTATTGGCCACATCGGCGACGGCTGTATTTGGCTTAATTCACAATTGCTTAATCATCAATCGATCTCTAATCACTCTATTGATTGTAAATGCGGGCGCATTAGTTCTTGCACTTGCCACTCAAGCGCCGTTTGTGTCAGCCTGTGGCTTAAACGGATTAAATTTATCTCTTTTATTATCGTATACGACAGCAAGTGCAGCCGGCTATCTTTCCTTGGTGCAAAAACTAAGGTAAGCAAGCCACCTCAGCTGTTCAAGACAACATCGTCCGAAGTAAATCCACTCAAAACAGTTGAGGTTCAGGCTGAGAGAAATAGTAGATTTGCCTGATGGCGTTGTCCGTCCTGATCTCTGCCAAGCGCCACATGGGGAAGTCGGTGTAGGTGAGCGTCTCTGTGCATCCCTTCCGCGCCGTTTTCGCGGCGGCGCGCAGCTTTACAGATTCGAGGGATTCGGTTACCTCGGCCGCCTTTGCCTCGGATACCTCATGGGATTCCCCTGCGTGGATGCTCTTGGAGGTAGTGTCGAGAAAGTTGGCGTAGCGCCCGATTCGAAACGAGTCGACCCGGCGTCCCGGAACCTGGAACACGGTTGATATCCTATGCCGCCTCGATTCTGTCCGCAAGCTCGAGGCCGGACTCGAGCATCTTCCTTGCCTCCGCCTCGAGCCGCGCCCAATCGACGGGACCGTCGGTCCCCCGGGTGCGCCCGTCGTCGTAGAGCTCGTTCATCCTCGCCCCCCGAGAAGTACCTCGACTCCTGCCGCATCTCGTCCTGCCCGCACATGACCGCGCCCGCGAGCCGCACCGGCGAGCCGTTGACGGGAACACCTGCACGACGCGCGACCTGCGCTTTATCTCCCGGTCGGTCCTCTCCTGCACGTTGTCGGCGCGCAGGCGCTTCCAGTGCGACGGCGGGAAGTCGAGGTATGCCAGGGCGTCCGGCTCGGCCTCCTCGAGGATCGCCGCCGCCCTCGGGCAGCACCCCTCCAGCATGTCGCAGGCCACGTGGTACATGGTGGTCACGGTGGCGGCGTCGCGCCCGCGGAACACCTGCGAGACGATCCTGCCCACGCGGCGCCTCAACTGCCAGGAGCCCGCCTTGGATTGGCAACACCTATTTGGACGATTCCGGGACGGACAGCCCCGCTTCCCTGAACTCGACCGGCGACATGTAGCCCAGCGTCGAGTGTATA